>NZ_JBEXKU010000035.1:0-76916 GCF_040609575.1 Streptomyces sp. NPDC004647
CTGACCCGCGCCCCCGGCCGTGGGTCAGCGCGCCCCGTACACCGCCCCTGGTGGCTCCGAGCCGGCGAGCAGCCCGAGCGCGGCGGCGCCCGCTTCGGACGGGGTCCGGCGGGTGCCCGCGTCGGCGGTGGGGCCGGGGCGCCAGCCCTCCATCACGGTGATACGTCCCGCCTCGGCCTCGAAGACGCGGCCGGTCACACCGGCGCAGGCGGTGGACCCGAGCCAGACGACCAGCGGCGACACGTTCTCCGGTGCCATGCCGTCGAAGGCCCCCTCGCCCGGCGCGGCCATGGAGCCGGCGAAGATCCGCTCGGTCATACGGGTCCGGGCGGCCGGGGCGATGGCGTTGACCTGAACGCCGTAGCGGCCCAGCTCTGCCGCCGCGACGAGCGTGAGGCCGACGATCCCGGCCTTGGCGGCGGCGTAGTTGCCCTGGCCGACGCTGCCGAGCAGGCCCGCGCCCGAACTGGTGTTGATCACCCGCGCTCGCGGCGTACGTCCCGCCCTGTCCTCTGCCCGCCAGTGCGCCGCGGCGTGCTTGAGCGGTAGGAAGTGGCCCTTGAGGTGGACGCGTATGACGGCGTCCCAGTCGTCCTCCTCGAGGTTGACGAGCATCCGGTCGCGGAGGAAGCCCGCGTTGTTGACGAGGGTGTCGAGGCGGCCGAAGGCATCGAGGGCGGTGGCGACGACGGAGGCCGCTCCGCTGGTGGTTGCGATGTCGCCGCCGTCGGCCACGGCCTGGCCGCCGAGCGCGCGGATCTCCTCCACGACCTGCTGGGCGGGCCCGGCCGCGCTGCCGGCGCCGTCGGGCCCGACGCCCAGGTCGTTCACCACGACCCTGGCTCCCTCGGCGGCGAAGGCCAGGGCGTGCGCGCGCCCCAGCCCCCGTCCCGCTCCCGTGACGACGACGACCCGCTCGCTGCACATTCCGGACATATCAAGCTCCTTGAGGGTCATGTGGTGGCGGTGCCGCTCTTGTTGGCGGTCGCGGCGTCGAGGAAGGCGGGACGCTCGCCTCCCCCGTGGACGAGAAGGCCGGCTCCGGTGATGTACGCCGCCCGGCCCGAGGCGAGGAAGACCGCCGCGTCGCCGACCTCGGCGGGCTCGGCGAGCCGCCCGAGCGGCACGGTCCTGCCGACGGCCGCGACCCCGGCCTCGTCCCCGTAGTGCAGCGCGGAGAGTTCGGTGCGGACCATCCCGAGGACGAGGGTGTTGACCCGTACGGCCGGCGCCCACTCCACAGCCATGGAGCGGGCGAGATTCTCCAGCCCCGCCTTGGCGGCGCCGTAGGCGGCCGTACCCGGCGAGGGGCGGGACCCGCTCACGCTGCCGATCATGATGATCGAGCCACCGCTCCGCTGCTTCCGCATCGTCTCGTACGCGGCGAGCGAGGCGGTCAGCGGCGCGACGAGGTTGAGTCCCAGCACCCGGGCGTGGCAGGCGGCGCCGCCCTCGCCGAGCACCCGGTAAGGCGTCCCTCCGGCGTTGTTGACCAGGACGTCGAGGCGGCCGCGCCCCGCGGCGACCTGCCCGAAGAAACCGCTCACCGCGTCCGCGTCGCGCAGATCGACCGAGACGAACTCGGCCCGGCGGCCGTCCGCTTCCACCGGCCGCTCCGGCGGCCTGCGCGCACAGACGACCACGTCCGCCCCGGCCTGCAGCAACGCGCGGGCGATCCCCGCACCGACGCCGCGCGTGCCGCCCGTGACCACGGCGACCCGCCCGTCCAGATCCAGCGTGATGCTCAACTCGCACCTCCCGCAGCGCCCGGACCGCTGCTACCGTCCCACCTAACAAATGTTTGGTGGAAAGGTAGCTGATCCGCTCATGGGTGTCTCCACCTCGGACCCTGCGCAGGGCATCTCCGTCGTCACCGTCGACTACCCGCCGGTCAACGCCCTCCCCGTACAGGGCTGGTACGACCTGGCCGACGCCGTACGCGCCGCGGGCCGCGATCCCCGGGTGCGCTGCGTGGTGCTGACGGCCGCCGGCCGCGGCTTCAACGCGGGCGTCGACATCAAGGAGATCCGGCGTGGCGAGAACCATGAGGCGCTGATCGGCGCCAACCGCGGCTGTTTCGAGGCCTTCGCCGCCGTCTACGAGTGCGAGGTCCCGGTGGTCGCGGCCGTGCAGGGCTTCTGCCTGGGCGGCGGCATCGGGCTGGTGGGGAACGCCGATGCGATCGTGGCGAGCGACGAGGCGACCTTCGGGCTGCCGGAGCTGGACCGCGGCGCACTCGGCGCGGCCACTCATCTCGCCCGGCTGGTCCCGCAGCACCTGATGCGCGCGTTGTACTACACCTCCCGCACCGCCACCGCCGGGGAGCTGTACCGGCACGGTTCGGTGTGGCGGGTCGTCCCCCGCGACCAACTGGCCGAGGCCGCGCTGGAACTGGCGCGCGAGATCGCGGCCAAGGACGGTTATCTGCTGCGGCTGGCCAAGGCCGCCATCAACGGCATCGACCCGGTCGATGTGCGCCGCAGCTACCGCTTCGAGCAGGGCTTCACCTTCGAAGCCGGCCTCAGCCCGGTCGCCGACCGCCTCCGGAACGCCTTCGGCAGCAGGGAGTCGCTGTGAGCGAGGAGAGCAAGGAGTGCATGGAGGGCAAGGACAGCGAAGACATCAGGGAGAAGCGGATGACCGCCGAGGAGGTCGCCGGACGTCTGGAGAGCGGAATGACGATCGGCATCGGAGGCTGGGGTTCACGGCGCAAACCGATGGCGCTGGTGCGGGCGCTGCTGCGCTCACCGGTCACCGACCTGACCGTTGTCTCCTACGGCGGCCCGGACATCGGGCTGCTGGCCGCCGCCGGGAAGATCCGCAAGGTGGTCACGGCGTTCGCCACGCTCGACTCGATCCCCCTCGAGCCGCACTTCCGGGCGGCGCGGCAGCGCGGCTCCCTCGAACTGATGGAGCTGGACGAGGCGATGTTCATGTGGGGACTGACCGCGGCGGCCCACCGGCTGCCGTTTCTGCCGGTACGGGCCGGGCTGGGGTCGGACGTGATGCGGGTCAACCCCGGTCTGCGTACCGTCATCTCGCCGTACGAGGACGGCGAGGAGCTCGTGGCCGTGCCCGCGCTTCAGCTGGACGCCGCGCTGGTCCACCTCAACCGGGCCGACCCCCGCGGCAACGGCCAGTACCTGGGCCTGGACCCGTACTTCGACGACCTCTTCTGCGAGGCGGCCGCCGCTGCCTACCTCTCCTGCGAGCGCGTCGTCGACAGCGCAAAGCTGCTGGAGGCGGGCGGCCCGCAGACACTGCTGGTCAACCGGGCGTGTGTGACCGGCGTGATCGAGGCCCCGAACGGCGCGCACTTCACCTCGTGCGCCCCCGACTATGACCGCGACGAGCCGTTCCAGCAGGCGTACGCGACCGCGGCCGCCGACCCCGCGGCCTGGCAGGCCTTCACCGACCGCTTCCTGTCGGGAAACGAACCCGACTACCAGTCCGCCGTGGCGGCGTGGCACGAGGAGCAGCGATGACCGCCGGCACGAACTCCGCGACACGCGCCGAGTACTGCGTCGTCGCCTGCGCCGAGGCCTGGCGCGGCGACGGGGAGATCCTCGCGAGCCCGATGGGTACGGTCCCCACGATCGGCGCCCGGCTGGCGCGGCTCACGTTCGCCCCCGAGCTGCTGCTCACGGACGGCGAGGCGCTGCTCCTCGGAGATGTCCCGGCGCTGGGCGGCCGAACGGAGGTGGTGGAGGGCTGGCTGCCCTACCGCCGGCATCTGGCGATGGTCACCGGCGGGCGGCGGCACGTGATGATGGGCGCCGGCCAGCTCGACCGGTACGGCAACCAGAACATCTCCTGCATCGGTGACTGGGCCACGCCCACCCGGCAGCTGCTGGGTGTCCGCGGCGCCCCGGTCAACACCCTCAACAACCCGACGAGTTACTGGGTGCCCCGGCATACGCGGCGGGTCCTCGTCGAGCGGGTCGACATGGTCTGCGGCGTGGGCTACGACCGCGCGGCCGCGGCCGGGCCGTCGGCAACCCGCTTCCACCGCATCCCGCGCGTTGTCACGGATCTGGCCGTACTGGACTTCGAGACCCCCGACCACCGTATGCGCCTCGCGTCCCTGCACCCCGGCGTCTCTGTCGAACAGGTGCTCGACGCAACGGACTTCCCCCTCGCCCTCCCGGACCCGGTCCCCCGCACCCGGGAGCCGACCGCCGACGAGCTGCGGCTGATCCGCGAGGTCATCGACCCGCGGCGGCTGCGCGACCGGGAGGTCCGGTCATGACCGACCCCACTGGGGAATGCCTCGACATCACGACGCCCCTGACCGAACTGACCGGCGTCAGACACCCGATCGTCCAGACCGGCATGGGCTGGGTCGCCGGCCCGCGCCTGGTCTCCGCCTCCGCGCAGGCGGGCGCGCTGGGCATCCTCGCCTCCGCCACCATGGCTCCCGACCGGCTGCGAGCCGCCGTACGGGAGGTCAAGTCCCGTACGGACGCGCCGTTCGGCGTCAATCTGCGGGCGGACGCCGGCGACGCCCGGACACGGGTGCGCGTCATCATCGACGAGGGCGTACGCGTCGCCTCGTTCGCCCTCGCCCCCTCCCGGGAGCTGATCGCCGAGCTCAAGGACGCGGGTGTCGTCGTCATCCCGTCCGTCGGCGCCCGGCGGCACGCCGAAAAGGTGGCTGCCTGGGGGGCGGACGCGGTGCTGGTGCAGGGCGGCGAGGGCGGCGGCCACACCGGCGAGGTCGCCACCACGGTGCTGCTCCCGCAGGTCGTCGACGCGGTGGACATCCCGGTGATCGCGGCGGGCGGTTTCTTCGACGGCCGCGGGCTGGTGGCCGCGCTCGCGTACGGGGCCGCCGGGGTGGCGATGGGCACCCGCTTCCTGCTGACCTCGGACAGCACGGTCCCGGCCGCCGTACAGGCCCGCTATCTGGAGGCCTCCGTCCGGGACATCACGGTGACAACGAAGGTCGACGGCCTTCCGCACCGGATGCTGCGCAGCGAGCTCGTCGACTCGCTGGAGAACTCCGGCCGCGCCGCCGCCCTGCTGCGCGCCGTCCGGCACGCCGCGTCATACCGGAAGCTCTCCGGCCTGAGTTGGGCCCGGTTGGTCCGGGACGGGCTGGCCATGAAGCACGGCAGGGACCTCGGCTGGGGCCAGGTCCTGCTGGCCGCCAACACCCCCATGCTGCTCAAGGCGTCGATGGTGGACGGCCGCACCGATCTCGGGGTGATGGCCGCGGGCCAGGTCGCCGGGCTCATCGACGATCTGCCGTCGTGCGCGGAGCTGGTCGACCGGGTGATGGACGAGGCGCGGCATACGTTGCGCTCGCTGTCGGCGGTCACGTGAGCCTCGTCGACGCTGCGATGTGTTCCCAATGAATCTTCGTGTCGGCAGCAGTACGTGTTGTGAGCGGAGCGGAGAGGTGCGTGCGAATCGGGCAGGTCGAGGTGGATGGGCGAGGGTCAGGCGGCGACGCCGAGTTCGGAGCGGGTGCGGTGGACGAACGTGCGGACGGCCGGCTCGCGTCGCCACGGGGCGAGGGCGGTGTTGAATTCGCGGACATAGTCCAGGGCCCGGCTGGACTGGACACGGGCCAGGATGTCCACGGCGCGGTTGCCGAGTTCGAGGCCGTGGTCGAGATCGCGGGCCTGCAAGTGGGCGGTCCCCACGATCGCGAGCCGCATGCCGACGGAGCGGGTGAACACCCCTGGAGCCATGGCGGCGGCCTGCCGGTTCCAGGCGAGGGCGGCCTTGGGGTTCTTCAGATCGCGGAAGACCTCGGCGGCGTCAGCCGAGAGGCGGGCATGGCCATAGAAGTCGATCCAGGCGGGCTCGTCGCCGTTATCCGCCTTCGCCTGGCCCAGGAGGTCCTCGGAGGCTGCCAGGGACCGTGACGCGGCCCTGGGGTCGTTCTCACGGGCATGGGCCCTGGCCTCGATGAGCTTGGTAAAGGCCAGAACCCGCGGCACGGTGTCGTGCTTGGCGCGTTCGAAGGCGCCCTGGGCCATGTCCACGGCCTCGCTCGCGAAGCCTCGCATCAGGGCTTGCATGGCCATGGTGGTCAAGACATAGCAGCCCAGCTGGACGTCGCCGCCCGCCCGGGCCAGACGAAGGGCCTGGATGAAGTGGCGCTGGGCGGCATCGTGCTGGCCGACGTCGAAGGCGGTCCACCCGGCAAGCCTGGAAAGCTCGGCGGTCACGGAGAACAGTTCGCGGCCCACCTCGTCGGAGAAGGTGCCCTGCAGCAGAGGGGCGGCCCGGCATTCGAGGCAATCGGTGACGGAGTTGGCCTTCCAGTTCCCGCCGCCATACTTCGAGTCCCAGCGGCGGGCATCGTCGGCGGCGTCACGCAGTTCGTCCAGGTCCGGGCGGCCGACCTGCTGACCGCCCTGGTGGTCGGCAGTTTCGTCGGCGGGGGTGACCAGCCAGCGGGTAACGGGGGTGGTGAACGCGGATGCGGCGAAACCGGATCCAGCCTGGGTGAGGAAGTCGCGGCGGTTCACGGAGCTCCAGAACGAGGTGGCGACGCGGACGGCGTCGGCGGGATCTCGCGGGAAATCCAACCCCATGTTCGTGTCTGTTGTCTCTGCCTCGCCCATACCGATCTCGGTGGGATGGACGGGCCGTCCCAGTCGTTCCCCGATGGCCTGGGCCAGCAGGCGGGGCACGACCCCCTTAGGCACCATCCCGCGCCGGCACCAGTTCGCCACCGAGGTATGCGAGTAGTCGGTCTCTATTCCGGCTTGGTGGGCGAGTTGGTTGACGCGCAGAGCCAGCGATTTGTGGCTCGCACCGGAGGCTTCGATGAGCCGGGCCAGGTCCGCGTTGGGCGGACGGGGCCGGCGGACGGTCGATGCCACGACGTCCCCCTTGACCGGGTACTGGAGCGTTGCGCGCACGAGGCGTACATGGCTGGGCACAGAAGTGGTACGCGAACGAACTGAGCACTTTCAGTCGTACGCGAATCCCTGCTGGGCACGGAGAGCCGTACGCCTCACGCGCGTTGGGTCACCGAGGGTATTGCCTTCGGGGCCCGCGGTGAACCGCGCCCGCGAGTTGTGAGCCCCCCTGCGAGCCCTGCCCGCGACGTGTCCCGACCGCTGTGATGAAGGCGCAGGTCGCTGCCGGGACTGGGTGAACTCCTTCCGGCAGCGGCCGCTGCCAAGGCACCACTCACACTCGGGGGTGAACCAGATGTGCGGAATCGCAGGGCTGGCCGGACCGGATGCCAGCTGGCACCAGAGGACCGTCGAAGCGATGGGCCGCTCTCAGCACTACCGCGGTCCGGACGGCACGATGCACGCCGCCGCTTCGGACGGGCGGGCGGTGCTGGCGATGAACACGCTGCTGATCGTCGACCCGCTCGCCCACCCCGGCCCTTACCTCGACCGCGAGAGCGGGGTGCTGCTGGCCTTCAACGGTGAGATCTACAACTTTCGCCAGCAGTCGCAGGCTTGGGGTATCCCGCTCGTGGAGCGGGAGTCGGACGCGCACTTCGTGCTGCGGGCCTGGGCGAAGCTCGGGCCGTCTTGCCTGGACGGACTGGACGGCATGTTCGCCCTCGCCGTCTATGACCCGCGCGTCGGCAGGCTGTTCCTGGCCCGGGACCGGCTCGGTGAGAAGCCGCTCTACTGGCGCCTGGACGGCGGCCGGCTCGCGTTCGCCTCCGAGGTCACCACCCTGACGGGCTACGGCAGTGCCCCGCTGGTCCTCCGCCCCGAGATGCTGGCGATCGAGACGCCGGTCGGCGTCGACACTCCCTTCCAGGGCATCCAGCTGCTGGCCCCGGCCATCCTGCTGTCCTTCGACGTCTCTACCGGATCTCTCGAGCAGCACACCTGGTGGAGGCTGGAGGACCGGCAGCCCTTCGACGGCGACTACACGGCCGCACTCGCGGACTACTCGACCGTGCTCGCCGAGAAGGTGCCGCTGAGGGCTCCGGCCTGCGACTTCGCGCTGCTGTTGTCCGGCGGGCTGGACTCCTCGGTGCTGGCCTACTTGATGCGGCCGCCGGTCTGCGTCACCGTCCGCTACCGGGGCCAGGACCGTCTGGACGAGTCGAAGGTCGCGGCCGTCATCGCGCGGGATATCGGGGCCGAGCTGGTCGTGGTCGAGCCGGACCACCTCGACTTCACCACGCTCCTGCCGCACATGATGTCCGCCCTGGACTACCCGATGGGCAATGCGTCGACGTTCTCCGAGCACATGGCCTACCGGAAGGTCTCCGATCTGGGTCTCAAGGTCGCCATCGGCGGGCTGGGGCCGGATGAGTTCCTGATGGGCTATGTCCGTCATGCCTTGGTCCTGTTCGGCCCGGATGCCGTTCTGGGGGCGGGCCTGGAGGCATACCGGCCGCTGGCCGCGAAGCTGCTGCACGCCGCAGGCCAGTACCTCGATCCGGCCGAGGCGGTCAACCGGCTCGCCTTGCGCGGCCCCGATCCCGAGGGCCGGATCCGGGGCCTGGTCTCGGACGCGATGAGCCGGTCCGGCGGTGACCTGGCCCGCGCTCTCACCCTCGCTGACCTGGCGACGGCGTGGCGGCCGCTGGTGATGACTAGCGACAAACTCGCCTCCGCCTACGCGTTGGAACGCCGATCCCCCTACCTGGCCCGGGAGCTGGTGGAGCTGTCCTACCGCCTCCCCGTCGAGCACAAGATCGCCGACCCGGCGGCCGGGAAGCGGATCCTGCGGGACGCCGCCAAGGCCCTGGGCCTGCCGAGGGAGGTCTGGGGCAGCCGCGACAAGCTCGGCTTCGCCAGCCCGGTCCCCGCATGGCTGAACGGGCCGCTCGCGGCCTGGGCCGATGCCCAGATCCACACCGCGCTCGCCGAGGCCCCGGCCTCGTTTCGGCCGCTGCTGGAAGGCGGGCTGAAGTCCGGCGGCCGGTTCGACCGCACCCGAATGCAGGCTTTGCTGGCAGCGGCCTGGTTCTCGGACCAGATGGTGAGGGCTGCGGCATGATCCCCAAGTCCCTTACTACGGTGTCTCCATGCACTTCGACACCCCCAGCCCCGAGGAGCCGGTCCCCGCCCGCGGGGCGGTCGCGATCATCGCCAACCGGCGCGGAGACCTCCTCATGCATCTGCGCGATGACCGGCCGCACATTGCCTGGCCCGCCCACTGGAGCCTGTTGGGCGGCGGCACCGACGACGGCGAGACCTCCGCCGAGGCGATCGTCCGCGAACTCGATGAAGAAGCTGGGCTCGCTGTCGAGGACCCGATCGAGCTCTTCGAGATCCGTGACGAACACGGCTCCGGGCAGCTGATCACGTTCTTCGCAGGCACCTGGGACGGCGACGAGGCGACGTTGCCGCTGACCGAGGGCGTCAAGCTCCAGTTCTTCGCCCCCGAACACCTGGACATCCTCATGATCCCGCCGTTCATCCGGGACGGGATCCACCGCTATCTGGCCGCCGGGCCTGCCTGACCTCCCCGCCCTTCCGGGCGGAGGTGGGTTGGGGCCGCCGCTGGCGGCACCAACCGAAGGGACATCCGCTCGTGAAGCTCACCGTGATTGGCTGCGGTTACCTCGGCGCCACCCACGCGGCCTGCATGGCCGAACTCGGTCACCAGGTCCTCGGCATGGATGCCGACATGGACAAGGTCGCCACGCTGAACTCGGGCAAGGCCCCGTTCTTCGAACGCGACTTGGACCAGCTGCTGGCCAAGCACACCCAGAGCGGCCGGCTGAAGTTCACCGCCTCCTACGCCCAAGCCGCCCAGTTCGCCGACCTGCACTTCATCGGGGTGGGCACCCCGCAGCAGCCAGGCCAGGACACCTACGACCTCACCCACCTGTTCGGTGCGATCCGCCAGCTCGCCCCCCGTCTGAGCGGTCCGGCCGTAGTCGCCGTCAAGTCCACCGTCCCGGTCGGCACCGCACCCAGCGTCGCCGAGTTCCTGCACGAGTTCGCCCCGGCCGGCGACGCGGTCGAGGTCGCCTGGAACCCGGAGTTCCTGCGCGAGTCGTTCGCCGTCGAGGACACCCTCCGTCCCGACCGGCTCGTCCTCGGCTTCCGGAACGAGCGCTCCTGGGCCGAAGCCGTGCTGCGGCAGTGCTTCGAGAAGATCATTGAAGCGGGGACGCCGACGATCGTCACCGACTGGGCCACCGCCGAACTCGCGAAGGGCTCCGCGAACGTCTTTCTCGCCACGAAGATTTCGTTCATCAACGCGATGGCCGAGGTCTGTGAAGCCTCCGGTGCCGACGTCCAACAGCTCGCCGAGGTCCTCGGCCACGACATTCGCATCGGGCGTCGCGGCATGCGGCCCGGCCTCGGCTTCGGCGGCGGCTGCCTGCCCAAGGACATCCGAGGCTTCATCGCCCGCGCCGGCGAGCTCGGCGCCGACCGGGCCGTCGCGATCCTCCGCGCGGCTGACGCGGTCAACGCCCGGCGTCGCGACCGCATGGTCGACCTGGCCCGCGAACAGTGCGACGGCGACTTCATGGGCAAGCGGATCACCGTCTGGGGCGCTGCCTTCAAGCCCGAGACCGACGACATCCGCGACTCGCCCGCCCTCGCCGTCGCCCACAAACTCCACGAGCTCGGTGCGACCGTCACCGTCACTGATCCCAAGGCCCTCGACAACGCCCGCAAGCTCTACCCCGAACTCGACTACACCGACGACCCGATCGCCGCCGCCGAGGACGCGGACCTGCTGCTGCACCTAACCGAGTGGCCCCAATTCAGCCATGTCGATCCCCACCGGCTCGTCACCCGCGTCGCGAGCCCGAACGTCATCGACGGCCGCGGCACGCTCAGTGCCGACCGCTGGCGCAACGCCGGCTGGACGGTTCGGGCCCTGGGCCGCCGCTGAATCTCTCGCCTGCGCGAGCACCCGGCCAACCTTGGTGGCCGGGTGCTCGGCTGTTCCAGGGACGGAACGGTCAGAGGCGCTCGATGATGGTGACGTTCGCCTGGCCGCCGCCCTCGCACATCGTCTGGAGGCCGTAGCGGCCACCGGTGCGCTCCAGTTCGTGCAGCAGCGTGGTCATCAGCTTCACACCGGTCGCACCCAACGGGTGGCCGAGGGCGATCGCCCCGCCGTTGACGTTGACCTTGTCCGGGTCGGCGCCGGTCTCCTGGATCCAGGCGAGCACCACGGGCGCGAAGGCCTCGTTGATCTCCACCAGATCGATGTCGTCCAGCCGCATCCCGGATTTCTTCAGGGCGAAAGCCGTCGCCGGGATCGGCGCGGAGAGCATCCGGATGGGGTCCTCGCCGCGTACGGACAGATGGTGGATCCGGGCGCGCGGGGTGAGGCCGTGCTCCCGTACCGCCCGTTCACTGGCGATCAGCGCCGCGGAGGCGCCGTCGGAGACCTGGGAGGAGACCGCGGCCGTCAGCCGTCCGCCCTCGACCAGTGGCTTCAGGCCCGCCATCTTCTCCAGCGAGGTGTCCCGCCGCGGTCCCTCGTCCGCCGTCACACCGGCGTACGGCACCAGCTCGCGGTCGAACCGGCCCTCGTCGGCGGCCCGTACCGCACGCCGGTGCGAGCGCAGTGCGAACTCCTCCATGTCCTGCCGCGAGATGCCCCATTTCTCGGCGATCAGCTCGGCGCCGTAGAACTGGCTGACGGGCCGGTCGCCGTAGCGGGCCCGCCAGCCCTCGGAGCCGGCGAACGGGCCCCCGGTCAGGCCCAGTGGCTCGACGGCCCGGCCGCTCGCGAAGGCGATCGGCACCTGCGACATGTTCTGCACACCGCCCGCGACCACCAGGTCCTGGGTGCCGGACAGGACGCCCTGGGCGGCGAAGTGCAGCGCCTGCTGCGAGGAGCCGCACTGCCGGTCGACCGTGACGCCGGGCACCTCCTCGGGGAGGCCGGCCGCCAGCCAGCACGTCCGCGCGATGTCTCCCGACTGCGGCCCGACCGTGTCGAGGCAGCCGAAGACGACGTCCTCGACGGCCGCGGGGTCGGCGCCTGTACGCTCCATCAGCGCCTTCAGCACGTGCGCGCCCAGGTCGGCCGGGTGGACCGCGGACAGCCCGCCTCCGCGCCTGCCGACCGGCGTCCGTACGGCTTCGACGATGTAGGCCTCGGCCATGGCTGCTGCTCCTTCATCGGACGGCTGTATCCATGTCAGTCCCGCAGGGCGATCCCGTCCAGCACCATCGACAGATACTGGCGGGCGATCTCCTCGGGACTGTGCTGCCCGCCCGGCCGGTACCAGGACGCGGCGACCCATACGGTGTCGCGTACGAAGCGGTAGGTGAGCCGGACGTCGAGATCGGCGCGGAAGACCTTGGCCCTGACCCCGCGCTCCAGCGTGCCCAGCCACGCCTTCTCGAACTTCTGCTGCGAGTCGGCGAGGTAGCCGAAGCGCGGCTGGGCGGACAGGGCTCTGGACTCCTTCTGGTAGATCGCGACCGCCGGGCGGTGCCGGTCGATCTCCCGGAAGGACTCGGTGACCAGTGCCTCGATGGTCTCCCTGGGGCCGAGCCCGGCCGCGAGCACGGCGTCGTACCCGGCCCAGAGCTCGTCCAGGAAGCCGGAGAGGATCTCGTCGAGCATCGACTCCTTGGAGTCGAAGTGGTAGTACAGGCTGCCCGCGAGGATCCCCGCCTCGTCGGCGATCCTGCGGACGGTGGTGGCGTTGTAGCCCTGGGCGGCGAACACCTCGGCGGCGGTGGCGAGCAGTTCGTCGCGCCGCTCTGGAGAGGCGGTCATCGCGGGCTTCTTCCGGCTGTTGTTTTGCACATCCCCATTGTCGTCACTGCTGTCTCACGCATGTCGTCGTCACTGCTGTCCCACGCCTGCTGTCCCACGCCTGCTGTCTCACGCGTGCTGGCTGCTCACCGACACCGTCTCACCCGTCATGTACGAGGAGTAGCCGCTCGCCAGGAAGACGATCACGTTGGCGACCTCCCAGGGCTCCGCGTAGCGGCCGAACGCCTCGCGCGCGGTGAGGTCCTCGAGCAGTTCCGGGGTGGTGGCCTTCACCAGATGCGGGTGCACCGCCAGGCTCGGGGCCACGGCGTTGACCCGCACTCCGTACGCGGCGGCCTCCACCGCCGCACACCGGGTCAGCGACATCACCCCGGCCTTGGCGGCGGCGTAGTGCGCCTGTCCGGCCTGGGCGCGCCAGCCGAGGACCGAGGAGTTGTTGACGATCACACCGCCCCGTCCTGCGGCCCTCATGCCGCGCAGCGCGGCGCGCAGGCAGCGGAAGGTGCCGTTCAAGGTCACATCCAGCACCGTGCTCCACTGCTCGTCGGTCATGTCCACGAGCTCCGCCGTACCGCCGAGGCCGGCGTTGTTCACCACGATGTCCAGGCGGCCGTGCAGGGTCTCCGCGCGCGTGAAGAAGGCCTGGACCTGGGCCTCTTCCGTGACGTCGCAGGGCAGTGCGGCGACCCTGTCCGCGCCGTACTCGGCGGCCAGAGCCTTCTCGGTCTCCTCCAGCCGGCGCGTATGGGCATCGCCGACCAGAACGCTCGCGCCCTCCTCGAGGAACCTGCGGGCCGTGGCTCCGCCGATCCCCGTGCCCGCGGCGGCGGTGATCACGGCGGTCCGCCCGGAGAGCAGACCGTGCCCGGGGACGTACCGGGCCTTGTTGTCCATCACAGCAGCACGTTAACCTACCAAACACTTGTTAGGGAAGGTGCCCATGGACCTGGACCACACCCCCGAAGAGGACGCATTCCGGGCGGAGGCACGGGCCTGGCTGGCCGGCCGGGTGCCCCGCACGCCGCTTCCCTCGCTGGAGACCGAGGAGGGCTTCGCCGCCCATCGCGCTTGGGAGCACACCCTGTTCGCGGACCGCTGGTCGGTGGTGTCCTGGCCCGAGGAGTACGGCGGCCGGGGCGCGTCGGTCCTTCAGTGGCTGATCTTCGAGGAGGAGTACTACGCGGCCGGGGCCCCCGGACGGGTCGGCCAGAACGGCATCAGCCTCCTCGCCCCCACCCTCTTCGAACACGGCACCGAAGAACAGCGCGCCCGTATCCTGCCGTCCATGGCGGGCGGTGAGGTGATCTGGGCCCAGGCCTGGTCCGAGCCGGAGGCCGGCTCGGACCTCGCCGCCCTGCGCTCCACGGCGGTGCGGGCCGACGGCGGCTGGCTGCTGAACGGCCAGAAGACCTGGTCGTCGCGGGCGGCCTTCGCCGACCGCGCGTTCGGCCTGTTCCGCAGCGACCCCGGGGCGGACCGGCCGCACCGCGGGCTGACGTATCTGATGTTCCCGCTGGACGCGCCGGGGGTGACCGTACGTCCCATCGGCCGCCTGGACGGCAAGCCCGCCTTCGCCGAACTCTTCCTCGACGACGTCTTCGTACCCGACGCGGACGTCATCGGCGAGCCCGGCCAGGGCTGGCGGGTCGCGATGAGCACGGCGGGGAACGAGCGCGGGCTGACGCTGCGCAGCCCCGGCCGCTTCACCGCTGCCGCCGCCCGGCTCGTCGAGCTGTGGCGCGAGCGGGGCGACCCCGCCGGCACCGCGCTGCGCGACCGTGTCGCCGATGCGGTCATCGGCGCCCGCGCCTACCACCTGTTCACCTGCGCGGGCGCCTCACGGCTGGCCGAGGGAGCCTCGATCGGCGCCGAGTCGAGCCTCAACAAGGTCTTCTGGTCCGAGCTCGACATCGCGCTCCACGAAACGGCCCTGGACCTGCTCGGGCCGTACGGGGAGCTGTCCGGCGACACGGCGGGCGAGGCCGGTGAACCGCCCGCGCACGGCAATTGGGCCGAGGGCTATGTCTTCTCCCTCGCCGGGCCGATCTACGCCGGCACCAACGAGATCCAGCGGGACATCATCGCCGAGCGGCTGCTCGGCCTGCCGAAGGGACGACGGTGAGGTTCCTCCTCGACGACGAGCAGACCGCGTTCGACCGCTCCCTGGACCGGATGCTGGCCGCGGCCGGAACGCCTGCCGCGGTGCGGGCCTGGTCGGCGGGCGATCAGGCGGCCGGCCGGGCGCTGTGGGCACGGCTCGCCGGGGCCGGGGTGTTCGCGCTCGCCGTCCCCGAGGCGTATGACGGCCCGGGCCCGCTGCCGGTGGAACTGGCCGTCGCCTTTGTGCAGTTGGGCAGGTACGCGGTGCCGGGTCCGGTGGTGGAGACCGCCGCGGTCGCCGTACTCCTGGACCGCCTGGCCGGGGGCGGTGAGGGAGCCCCGGCCAAGGAGTGGCTTCCGCGCATCGCCTCGGGTCAGGTGGTCACGACGTACTGCGCTGCCGCCGGCGGGCCGTACGCGCTGGACGCCGACGCCGCCGACGCCGTGTTCGCCGTCCAGGGCGAGGAGTTGCGGCTGCCGACTGGTCCCGGCAGCGTCCAGCGGTCCCTCGATCCGGCCCGTCGGCTCGTCCGTCCCCGCGGCGGGGGCGAGTTGCTGGCGAGCGGGCCGGCCGTACGGGAAGCCGCCGCGCACGCTGCCGACTGGGCCGCTTTCGCCACGGCCGGCCAGGCACTCGGCACCGGTCTCGCGCTCGTCGAGAAGACCGTCGCGTACGCGAAACAGCGCACTCAGTTCGGCGTCCCCATCGGCTCCTTCCAGGCGGTCAAGCACCAGCTGGCGGACGCGCTCCTCGGGCTGGAGTTCGCCCGGCCGCTGCTGTACGGGGCGGCGGTGGCGCTGGCCGCGCGGGCACCGGGGGCGGGGGCGGACGTCGCGGCCGCGAAGGTCGCCGCGTGCGAGGCCGCGTACGCCGCCGCGAGGACCGCGCTCCAACTGCACGGCGCGATCGGCTACACCGCGGAGCACGACCTGTCGCTGTGGATCCGCAAGGCGCGGGCGTTGCGCTCGGCATGGGGCAGCCCGTCGCACTGCCGCGGCCGCGTCCTGGCGGGCTGAACGGACAGCGCAGAGCGGGCAGCAGGGAGCGGCGTACGGCTCGATGGATACCGCTGCCCGCCGCCCGGGGCGGCCTGGCCGTGCCCGCCGATCGGTTCCGGCGGACCACCGTGTCGGCGTGCCCGGCCCGCGCGCCCCGGCCGGCCATGGCTACCGTCCGGACCCTCTCAGCACGCCGCGTGTCCGACGAAGGGACGCCATGGCCGGCCCGTCCTCCCCCGACTCCGTCCGGGGGACCCCATCGAGATCCGCGCGGGAGACGTCGAGCGTGTGCGCTCGTTCTACGCCTCGGTCCTCGGCCGGCCGATCGACCGCTGGGGCGACCAGCCGTACTGGATGGTCGGACAGGCGAGGCAACTCCCCGAATCGACGGCGGCCTGCTGCCGCGCCAGGGACCGCCGCCTTCGGAAAACGGGCCCGGTGACCGCGTTCGCGCTGACCCTGCAGGTGGACGCGCTCGATGACACGATCGAAGCGGTGGAGCGGCACGGTGGCCGGAGCGCCGTGCCCAGGAGGGCCGTACCGACCATCGGCCGGCTGGTCCGTTGCAAGGACCCGGACGCCAATCTCTGGGGCTTCGGCATGCTCCAGGAAGACCCGCGCTCTGACACGACCACGACAGCCCGTCGGCCGCTATGTTCGTTCGAACGATATAGCGTTGGAGACGAGGTGTCGCCCGGTGTCCCGTTCACTGTCCCCAGGTCTGGTGGAGCAAGCTCGTGCGCTCGCGGAGGGCACGGTGTCCTCCCGCGAGTTGGTCGAACAGTGCCTCGCCCGGATCGAGGCGGCACAGCCCACGCTGAATGCCTTCCGCAGGATCCGCGCCGAGGCCGCCGTCGCGGAAGCCGACGCGGCCGACCGGAGGCTGGCGGCCGGTGAACGCGCTCCGCTGCTGGGCGTGCCGGTCGCGGTGAAGGACGACATGGATGTGGCGGGCGAGCCGACGGCCTTCGGCTGCCCCGGCGAATTCCCGGTGAAGACGGAGGACGGGGAGGCCGTACGGCGTATCCGGAAGGCCGGAGCGGTTGTCGTCGGGAAGACGAACACGCCGGAGCTGGGCCAGTGGCCGTTCACCGAGGGACCTGCGTTCGGCGAGACCCGCAACCCGTGGCACCCCGGCCACACGCCCGGCGGGTCCTCGGGCGGGGCCGCGGCCGCGGTCGCCGCCGGGCTGGTGCCCGCGGCGCTGGGCTCGGACGGCGCGGGCTCGGTCCGGATACCGGCCGCCTGGACCCATCTGATCGGCATCAAGCCGCAGCGCGGCAGGATCTCCACCTGGCCGGACGAGGAGGCGTTCAACGGGATCACCGGCATCGGGCCGCTGGCCCGTACGGTCGCGGATGCCGCGCTGCTGCTGGATGCGGCGAGCGGCAGCCATCCGGGAGACCTGCACCGGCCGCGTGCGGTGGAGATGCTGCCCGCGGCCGGGCGCGAGCCGGGCAGGCTGCGGATCGCGCTGTCGCTGCGGCCCGCGTTCACGGGCACGCCGAAGCGGCTCGATCCTGCGGTACGCGGCGCCGTCCTCGGCACGGCCGAACGGCTGGCGGCGCTCGGGCACGAGGTGGTCGAGGCGGACCCCAGGTACGGGCCGGTGGGACTGACCTTCGTGCCGCGTGCGACGGCCGGGGTCCGGGACTGGTGCGCCCGCGTCCCCGACCAGGCCCTGCTGGACCCGCGGACACGGAGCGCGGCCCGGCTCGGCCGGCTGCTCGGCGGTGGGCCGCTGCGGCTGGCCCGCACCACCGAGGCCCGGCTCCACGCGCGCGTGGGCGAGATCTTCCACCGCTTCGATGTCGTCCTCACCCCGACCACGGCCACGCCGCCGCCGCGGATCGGGGCGCTGGCGAGGCTGTCGGGCTGGCGCGCCGACCGCGCGATGATCGCCGCGTGTCCGTACGCCTGGCCGTGGAACGTCCTCGGCTGGCCGGGGATCAGTGTCCCCGCCGGATTCGCCGGGGACGACGGCCGCCTGCCGCTGGGCGTTCAGCTGCTGGGACCCGCGGAGAGCGAGCCGCTGCTGATCTCCCTCGCGGCGCAACTGGAGGCGGACCAGCGGTGGTACGAGCAGTGGCCGGACCTCGAGAGGCTGGACAACCGGGAGGACCGGGACACCGCGTCAGCGGCCTGACGGGTTCCCTGTACGGCGTGTTGGGCGCGCCCTGCCTGCGCCGGCCCACGATCGCCCCCGGCGGTACAGCGGCGGCAGCCCCGGGATGCGGCAGGCTGCCGCTTCCCGGCACCCTCGGCAGGCCCCGGAGAAACGAGGTTCCGTGCGAGCGCTCCGCGGAGGCAGTGCTCCGTGCGCCCGGCCCGCGCGGGCTCGCCGTACGCCCGCCCGGCCCGTATCGCGGCGCGATCAGGTGCGCTTCCCCGAGGTGGCGCGGGTGTCCGGGCCCGTTTGCGGGAAGCCGCGGCTCGGGGGACCCTTCCAGAGGGCACGGAACCGACCGCCCGCATGATCGCTGGGCAGGGCGATGCCCCGCTGCCCGGGCGGTGTCCGGCGACCGAACCCGGTAACCGGATGCAGGCGCACTCTTGAGGGCGCGCCCCGCAGTGGCTTAGGTGGAACGGAGCAACTCGGCCGCGATCCGGCCGGGATGCGGAGAGGTCCCTTCGACGGGAGGATTTCCGGCCGTGCTTCACCAACAGCGAACCAGCCGTGCGCGGGCACTCACCGAGGCCGCGTCCCTGGCACACGTCCAGGGCATCTGTTTCAAGACCGGGCCGCCGAGCCGGCTCGGTGTCGAACTGGAATGGCTCGTCCGTGATCTTCATGATCCGTCCCACCCCGTCGAACCCGACCGGCACTCCGCCGCCGTCGCCGCGTTGCGCAGCCTTCCGCTCCGCTCGCCGCTGACCTTCGAACCCGGCGGCCAACTCGAACTCAGCCCTCCCCCGGCCGGCTCCCTCACCGAGTGCGTGGAGCAGGCCGGCGCCGACCTCGCCGTGGTCCGCGCCTCACTACGGGCGCACGGCCTGAGCCTCGTCGGCCACGGGCACGACCCACACCACCCACCGCGCCGTCTCCTCACCGAGCCGCGCTACGACGCCATGGAGGCGTACTTCGACCGCGGCGGCCCGGCGGGCCGGTCGATGATGTGCTGCTCCGCATCCGTCCAGGTCTGCCTGGACGCCGGGTACGAGGAGCCGGGCCCGCTGGGCTTCGGCCGGCGCTGGCGGCTGGCCCATCTGCTCGGTGCCGTGCTGGTCGCGGCGTTCGCGAACTCGCCGCTGCGCGAGGGGCGTCCGACCGGTTGGCGTTCCACCCGGCAGGCTGTCTGGGCCGAGCTCGACCCGGCCCGGTCCCTGGCCCCGGTCCCCGGCCGGGACCCGCGGGCCGACTGGGCGGGCTACGTCCTGGGCGCGCCCCTGATGTGCGTCCGCCGCGACGAGGGCCCCTGGACCGTGCCCCGCGGAGTCACCTTCCGGGACTGGATCCGCGGCGGAGCCACCGGCGGTCTCCGCCCGCCCACCCTGGAGGACCTCGACTACCACATCACCACCCTGTTCCCGCCCGTCCGTCCACGCGGCCACCTGGAGCTGCGCATGATCGACGCACAGCCGGGCGAGGACGGCTGGATGGTGCCGCTGGCCGTCACCTCCGCCCTGTTCGACGACGGGGAGGCCTCCGAGGCCGTCTACCGCGCGGTCAAACCGCTCGCCGAGACCGCGGGCTTCGAGCCCGCGCCCAGCAACCCGCTGTGGCGGGCCGCCGCCCGCCACGCCCTGACCGACCCCGAACTGCACGCCACCGCCGTCACCTGCTTCGCGGCGGCCCAGGAAGCGCTGCCCAGGCTGGGCGCCTCCCCCGCCGTACAGACCGCCGTGGCCGACTTCACGGACCGCTACGTCGCCCGCGGACGATGTCCCGCCGACGACGTGCTCGACCCCATCTCCGGGAAGGAATGCCGATCATGACCGCCACCGACCCCGCCGCGGGACCCGCCTCCGGCGACGGCGCCGAGGCGCTCCGGCAGCGCGCCGTCGACGCCCTCATCGCGGCCCGGGAGCGCACCAGCACCCTGACCAGCTGCGTCGAGGAACCCGATCTCACCGCCCAGCACTCGCCCCTGATGTCACCGTTGGTCTGGGACCTCGCGCACATCGGCAACCAGGAGGAGCTGTGGCTGCTCCGGGCCGTGGGCGGCCATGAGGCGCTGCGCCCCGACATAGACAAGGTGTACGACGCCTTCGAGCACCCGCGCGCTGAGCGCCCCTCCCTCCCTCTCCTGCCGCCCGCCGAGGCGCGCGGCTATGTCGCGGACGTACGTACGCGGGTGCTGGACGTCCTGGAGCGCACCCCCCTGCGGGGTGGTCCGCTGGTCGACGCCGGCTTCGCGTTCGGAATGATCGCGCAGCACGAGCAGCAGCACGACGAGACGATGCTCATCACGCACCAGCTGCGGCGCGGCCCGGCCGCCCTCACCGCGCCCCCGCCGCCCGGACCGCCGGCGAACGAGGCCGCCCTGCCAGCCGAAGTCCTGGTGCCGGGCGGCCCGTTCACGATGGGCAGCTCCACCGAGCCATGGGCGCTGGACAATGAGCGCCCCGGCCACTTCTGTGATGTGCCGGACTTCTTCATCGACACCGTCCCGGTCGCCAACGGCGCGTACGCCCGCTTCATCGAGGACGGCGGGTACGACGACCCGCGCTGGTGGACTCCGCAGGGGTGGGCGTACATCCGCGAACACGCCCTGGTCGCACCGCTGTTCTGGCAGCGCGAGGGCGGCCAGTGGCTGCGGCGCCGGTTCGGTGCCGTGGAGCCGGTACCGGCTCAGGAGCCGGTGCTGCACGTCAGCTGGTACGAGGCCGACGCGTACGCCCGCTGGGCCGGGCGCCGGCTGCCCACCGAGGCGGAGTGGGAGAAGGCGGCCCGCCACGACCCGGCCACCGGCCGCTCCCGGCGCTACCCCTGGGGCGACGCCGACCCCTCTGCCGAGCACGCCAACCTGGGCCAGCGCCATCTGCAGCCCGCGCCGGTGGGCGCCTACCCGGAGGGCGCGTCGCCGCTGGGCGTACGGCAGTTGATGGGCGATGTGTGGGAGTGGACGGCGAGCGACTTCCTGGCCTACCCGGGCTTCGCGCCGTTCCCCTACCGCGAGTACTCGCAGGTGTTCTTCGGCAGCGCGCACAAGGTGCTGCGCGGCGGCAGCTTCGCCGTCGACCCGGTCGCCTGCCGCGGCACCTTCCGCAACTGGGATCTCCCCATCCGCCGGCAGATCTTCTCGGGCTTCCGCACGGCCCGCGACGCGGCGCGGGAGGGGCGCCGCTGATGTGCCGTCATATCGCCTACGTCGGGCCGGAGACACCCATCGGCGCGATCACCGTGGAACCGCCGCACGCGCTGTTCCGGCAGTCCTGGGCGCCGCGGAGGCAGACGTACGGGGTCGTGAACGCGGACGGTTTCGGAGCCGGGTGGTACGCCGAGGGCGACCCCGTGCCCGCGCGTTACCGGCGCGCCGGGCCGATCTGGGCCGATCCGTCCTTCGCCGACCTCGCCCGGGTCGTCCGTACCACCGCCCTGCTCGCCGCCGTACGCGACGCCACCGAGGCGGGGGCGGACGGGGAGGCGGCGGCCGCGCCGTTCGCCGCCGGGCCCTGGCTGTTCAGCCACAACGGCGCGCTCAGGGACTGGCCCGGTTCGGCGGCGCCGCTCGCGGCGACGCTCACCGCCGAGGAGTTGCTGAGCCTGGAGGCCCGCTGCGACTCCGCGCTGGTCTGGGCGCTCGTGCTGCACGCGCTGCGCGCCGGGGACGAACCGGGCCAGGCGCTGGGCGACTGCACGACCGCCCTCGCCGCGGCGGCGCCGGGCTCCCGGCTCAACCTGCTGCTCACCGACGGGGCATCGGTGGCCGCCACCGCCTGGGGCGACACGCTCTGGTACCTCGCCGATCCCGGCCGGCGGGCCGTGGCCGTCGCCTCCGAGCCGTACGACGACGACTCCCGCTGGACCGAGGTCCCCGACCGCACTCTGCTCACCGCCACCCGTAGCGACGTTCTGCTCACCCCGCTCAAGGAGCCCAGCCGTTGAGTACCTTCCAGGTCACCCGCACCCTGCCCGCCGACGCCACCACCGCCGCCCTGCGGTCCGACGTATCGCACGGACTGGGCTCCGAACCCAAGCAGCTGCCGCCCAAGTGGTTCTACGACGCCCGCGGCAGCGACCTGTTCGAGGAGATCACCCGGCTGCCGGAGTACTACCCGACCCGCGCCGAGCGGGAGATCCTGATCGCGCGGGCGGCCGACATCGCCACCGCGACCGGCGCCCGGACTCTGGTCGAACTCGGTTCCGGTTCCTCCGAGAAGACCCGGTACCTCCTCGACACGCTCACCGGGCTCGAGGTCTATGTGCCGGTGGACGTCAGCGAGTCCGCGCTCGTCCAGGCGGGCGAGGTGCTGCTCGCCGACCATCCGGATCTGGCAGTGCACGCCCTGGTCGCCGATTTCCAGCACGGACTGGTGCTCCCGGAGACCCCCGGTCCGCGGCTGGTCGCCTTCCTCGGCGGCACCATGGGCAATCTGCTGCCCGCCGAGCGCGCGGCCTTCCTCGGCTCCGTACGGGCGCTGCTCTCTCCCGGTGACGCGCTGCTGCTCGGCACGGATCTCGTCAAGGACGAGGCCACTCTGGTGGCAGCGTACGACGACTCGGCCGGGGTCACGGCGGCCTTCAACAAGAACGTCCTGGCCGTGCTCGACCGGGAGTTGGGGGCGGACTTCGACCCCGAGGACTTCGACCACGTGGCGCTCTGGGACGCGGAGCACGAGTGGATCGAGATGCGGCTGCGTGCCCGCACGGCGCTGACCGCCAAGATCCCGGCGCTCGACATGGCGGTCTCGTTCGCCGCGGGCGAGGAGATGCGTACCGAGGTCTCCGCCAAGTTCCGGCAGGAGTCCGTACGGGCCGAACTGGCGGCCGCGGGGCTCGGCCTGCGCCACTGGTGGACCGACAGCGCAGGCCGGTTCGCGCTCTCGCTGGCCTTCCCCGACTCCGGGTGAGTCAGTCGATGACGATGTCGGCTGCGGTGTCGTAGAAGGACAGGTGGTCCTTGATCAGGGCGACCTCCGGCAGCGGGTCCGGGTAGGACCACACCACATCGGTCCTGACCCGCCCGCTGCCGTCGCGGTAGGACCAGTACGAGGCGTCGCCCTTGTACGGGCAGTGGGTGCGTGTCGTTGTCGGCTCCAGGAGTTCCAGGGCCACGTCCTCCGGAGGGAGGTAGTAGCGGACCGGCAGGCCCGTCTCGTGGACGAGCACGGGGCGGCTGGATTCGGCGACGACCCGGCCGTCGATCTCGACCCTGACGTGCTGCGAGCCGGGGGCCGCTTCGACAGTGTGCTGGTCGGTGGGCACGGGCTGCTCCTTCACTCGGCGGATGCTCCGGCCGCCTTCGGCCGCCGGGCCCTGGCAGGAACAACAGCGGGCGCGGGCGGGCGATTCCTGCCCGGGTGGATTCCGCTCGGCCGGGGCCAGCCGTCCTCCGCGCCCGCGCCGTGGCCGGCGACCGCCGCCTGCGCCGCCCGGGCCAGCGCGCGCCGGTCGGCGTACGTCCCGGCCGGTATGCGCGGCAGCAGTGCCACCTCGGCGACCAGCCCGCGGGCCGCGGCGACCCTGCGCAGCGACGCGAACAGCGTGTCCTCGCCGACGAATGCCGCCACGGCCGTGGGCTCCGCGGCGCGCAGCCGGTAGCGCACGGCAACCGGCTGCACCGGCGCCGAGGCGTCGATCGCGGCCTGGAAGACGGCGTGCCGGAAGCGGCCGTGCTGCCTCCCGCACCAGGTGCTGCCCTCGGGGAAGGCGACCACGGTGGAGCCCGCTCGCAGCGCACCGGCCATCTCGGCGACGGTCCCGGGCAGGGCCCGCAGCCGGTCGCGGTCGAGGAAGAGCGTGCGGCCGAGAGCGGCCAGCGGGCCGAGGACGGGATAGGAGGCGACCTCCCTCTTGGCCAGCATCCGGCCGGGCCGTACGGCGGCGACGAGCGGTATGTCCAGCCAGGAGACGTGGTTGACCACGACGAGGGCGCCGGCCGCCAACCGCCCGGCCTCGGCGCCGGTGATGCGTACCCGTACGCCGAAGGCCGCGACGACGGCAAGCGACCACCGGGCCGTCAGCCGGTCGCGGCGGGCCGGGGAGCACAACCGGACCAGAGGCGCCAGCGCGACTCCGCAGAGCAGTACGGCCGTGCCCGCGAGGTACCGGAGCGCCCGGCGCGGTGCCGGGACGGACGGCGCCGGGTCGGCCAGGCAGAGCCGGGGTGTGCAGGGAGCGCTGGGCAGCCAGACACTCACCGTGCTCATGGCACCGGACATGGCACCGGACATGGGACTGATCGCGGGACCGGACATGGGACTGGTCACGGGACTGGTCACGGGGCTGGTCGCGGGGCTGGTCATGGCGCCGGGGCGAGGGAGAGGAAGTGGCGGAGGTAGCGCGGGTCGGTGCGCTTCAGGGAGAGCAGCACATAGAGATCCGCAACGCCGAAGTCCGGGTCGTGGGCGGGCTCCCCGCACACCCAGGCACCGAGGCGCACATAGCCGCGCAGCAGCGGCGGCAGCGGGGTGCGGCCGGAGGGGGCGGCAGCGGTCGGGTACCAGGGCAGGTGCGGGGTGACGCGGTACTCCTCGGGGGAGAGGTGCTTGGCGGAGACGGTGTCCCACACCCCGGCGGCGAGTGCCCCGCCGTCGGCCAGCGGTATCGAGCAGCAGCCGGCCAGCCAGTTGTGGCCTGCCTGGGTCAGATAGCGCGCGATCCCCGCCCACATCAGGGAGATGACGGCGCCGTCACGGTGGTCGGGGTGGACACAGGAGCGGCCGACCTCGACGAGGTCGTCACGGATGCCGGCCTGGCTGCTGATGTCGAACTCGGTCTCGGCGTACAGCCGCCCGGCGACGGCCGCACGGTCCGGCGGCAGCAGCCGGTACGTGCCGACGACGGCGCCGCTCCCCTCCTCCCGGACGAGCAGGTGGTCGCAGTAGGCGTCGAAGGGGTCGATGTCCAGGCCCGGCTCGGAGGTGGCGAGCAGCGCACCCATCTCTCCGGTGAACACCTCGTGACGCAGGCGCTGCGCAGCGCGTACGTCCTGCTCGTCACGGGCGAGCGAGACCGAGTAGCGGGGCCGGGTCGCGGCGGGGCGGGGAGCGGGGGCGAGCGGTGGCGAAGTCGTCATGTCTCCTTCTTGGCCGCCCAGGCTGGCGTCGACGTTGCCGTTGCGGGGAGGGCGGGTGTGCGGTGTCTGAATGCTGGGCACTCCGCCGCCTCGCGCGCGGCCGCCGGGTGGGGCACGGTGGACGGAGAAGGGATCACCCCGTCAGCAGGGAGGACCGCCATGTCCGATCACACCTACCGGGTGACCGAGATCGTCGGGTCGTCACAAGAAGGTGTGGACGCCGCGATCCGCAACGGGATCAAGCGCGCTTCACAGACCTTGCGCTATCTGGACTGGTTCGAGGTGGTGCAGGTCCGGGGCAACATCGAGAACGGGGAGATCCAGCACTACCAGGTCGGGTTGAAGGTCGGCTTCCGGCTGGAGGACACCGAGAGTGCCGGCTCCTGAGATTCCTCCTGGGGTGTTCGTCCGATCGTGGCATGTGTCGCCCGGACGGCTGAGCAATACGGGCATACAAGGATTAAAATGGGCAAGCTGACTTAAGGGCGGTGGCGTACCCCCGCCCTTCGCTACGTCCCTCAAGGGGAGGACTCACGTGCCCGTAAGCCTTGAGCAGTTGCGCCGTTGCTCGGTCGCCGTGGATCTCGGTGCCGCCAGGACCAGGGTGTATCTCAAGGACACCGGGCTGGTCGTCGACGAGCCCAGCGTGGCTGCCGTGAACACCCGCACGGGAGCGCTGCTCGCGGTGGGTGAGCTGGCCGAGCGGATGACGGGCCGTACCCCCGACCACATCCGTGTGGTCCGCCCGGTCTCGGGCGGCACCGTCGTCGACATCGACATGGCGCAGCGGATGCTCCGCCACCTCATCGGCAACAAGCTCCGCAAGGCGTGGCGGCGCAAGCCGACGCTGCGGATCGCCGCCTGCACCCCGCACGACAGCGAGCCGCTGACGCAGCGCGCGGCCGTGGAGACGCTCACGGCGCTGGGCGCCCGGCGGGTGGAGCTGGCCGACACGCTCATCTGCGCGGCCGTGGGGTGCGGGCTGCCGGTGGAGCACCCCGAGGCGACGATGATCGTGGTGTGCGGCGCCGGGACCACCCAGGTCGCTGTGCTGTCGCTGGGCGCGATCGTCGCCGCGGAGACCGTCCCGGTCGGGGGCAACTCCATCGACCACGCGGTCATCGAGCATCTGCGCAGCGAGCACGAGTTGATGCTGCCCAGCCCGGCCGTCCGCCCGCTGCACCTCGTACTCGGCACGGCGGACGGGTCGACGGACCGGACCGAGGTGCACGGCAGGGATGTCGCCACCGGGCTGGCCCGGTCGGTGATCGTGGACACCGCGGGCGTACGGCGGGCCATCGGCACCCCGCTGACGGGCGTGCTCGACGGCATCCGTTCGGTGCTGCGGCGGTGCCCGCCGGATCTGGTGGCCGACCTGTCCGACCGCGGCATCATGCTGGCCGGGGGCTGCGCGCTGCTACCGGGGCTCGACTCGATGCTGAGCCGGGCGACGGGCATGCCGGCGCACACCGCCGACCGCCCGGACACCTGTGCCGTACGGGGGCTGGGCGCGATGCTCGAAGGCAAGGTGCGGCCACTGCACCTGGACCCGCTGGGAAGCTGAGCGCAGCTGGGAAGCTGACCGCACCTCACGTCCATGGCCGGTTCCTACGTCCATCCGCCGGTCTTACGTTGGCCGGCCACGAACCGGCACCGGCACCGCGGGTGACCCAGCCGGCCGCCCCACGCGCGCGTGAGCACGGCCGCTGCCTCTCCGCAACCTCAGGCGCCGCCCTCAGAGTTCCGCCGGCCGTCCAGGAACCCGGCCACCGGTTCGCGGAACTCGGCCGGAGCGTCGCCCACGGCCAGTGCCCGCACCCCGGCAGCACCCTGAGCTCGCCTGCCGGGTAGCAGCACCCGGCAGGCGGCAGGGTTCGACTCCACTCGGTCACTTCGGCTGCGGCCACCGCAGTGCCGGGCCGGTCGGCGAGGGAGGCCCAAGGCCCTCGCCGACGGGCCCGTACGCACCCCCGGGGAAGCCGCTATGAGGCGTCCACCAGGGACAGCGCGTGCAGCCGCTCGGGGGGCCCGGGGCGGGCGTAGTACCAGCCCTGGGCGGTGTCGCAACCCAGGATCCGCAGATGCTCGGCCTGGGTGCTGGTCTCCACGCCCTCCACCGTGACCGCGAGATCCAGGGCGTGGGCGAGCGAGACGACCCCCTCCACGATCTTGATGTCGATCGGATCGGCCGGATCCCGCTGCATGCCCTGGGTGAAGGAACGGTCGAGCTTGAGCGTGCTGAGCGGCATACGGCGCAGGTTGGCGAGGTTGGAGTAGCCGGTGCCGAAGTCGTCGAGCGCTATGTCGACTCCCAGGTCGGCGAGTTGCCGCAGGGGCGTCAGCAGCGTCTCGTCGGCGCCTATGAGCGCGCTCTCGGTCACCTCCAGGCACAGGGCGCTCGGTTCGAGCCCGGCTTCACGCAGCACTTCCACCGTGTCGCGGACGAGGCCGGGGTGGCGGAGCTGAAAGGGCGAGAGATTGACGTTGACCCGCAGCGGCCCATGGGTGCCCCCGTACTGCCAGTCGCGGGCCTGGCGTACGGCCTGCGTCAGCACCCAGCGACCGAGAGGCACAATCAGCCCGGTGTTCTCGGCCAGCGGGATGAACTGGTCGGGGCCGAGGATGCCGCGCATCGGATGGCACCAGCGCACCAGGGCCTCAGCGCCGTGCACCACGCCATCGCTCAGCCGTACGAGTGGCTGGTACTCGATGAAGAACTCGCCGCGCTCCAGGGCCATGGGGAGGCTGGTCGTCAGGCCGTGCCGGGTGATGGCCCGTACATCGGCCTCGGGGTCGGCGTGCTCGTACCGGTTGCCGCCGGCCGCCTTGGCCCGGTACATCGTGATGTCGGCACTGCGGAGCACCTCCTCCGGGCCCAGTTCCCCCGCGGGCCCGTCGACGATGCCGATGCTGACCCGTACCGACAGTTCACGGCCGTCCAGCCGGACCGGTGCGGCGAGAGCGCCCAGGACCCGGTGCGCGAGGGCGGTGACGTCGTCCTGTGTCTCCGGATCCATGATCAGGGCCACGAACTCGTCTCCGCCGATCCGCGCCATCAGCTGGTCCGGTGAGGTCAGGCAGGTCTGCAGCCGGTCGGCCACGGCCACCAGCAGCTGGTCGCCGATAGCGTGGCCGAGGCTGTCGTTGACCGCCTTGAAGCCGTCGAGGTCGAGGTAGCAGAGGCCGAAGCGGGCGCCTCCCCCGCGGTCCGCGAGCGCCACCGCGAGACGCTCGAAGAAGAGCGTCCGGTTCGGCAGCCCGGTGAGCGCGTCATGAGTGGCTTCGTACCGCAACTGTTCGTGCAGCAGCCGCCGTTCGGTGATGTCCTCCATCAGCGCCAGCATGTACTGCGGCTCCCCGGCGGTGTCCCGCAGCAGCGAGACCGTGAGGTTGGTCCACAGCACGGTCCCGTCGTTGCGGTAGTACGGCTTGTCCGCCTGGTAGTGGTCCCGCTCCCCGCGGGCCAGCTCGGCCTGGAGGCTCCAGACGTCCGGCGCGTCCTCGGGGTGCGCCCAGTCGCTCACCCGCCTGCTGCGCACATGGTGCTTCATGCCGCCGAACATCTTGGTCAACGCCCCGTTGACATCCAGCACGTGGCCGTCCATGTCCGCGATCCCGATACCGACGGAGGCGCCTTCGAAGACCGCCCGGAACCGTGCCTCGCTCGCGTGCAGCGCAGTCTCCGCGTCGGCCTGCGCGCGCAGCGCGGCACGGGACATCGCTTCCTGCTCGGCAAGGGTGCGCTCCCGCAGGGCCTGCGCGAACCCGGCGGCTATGGAGTGCTGCAACCGGGCGCAGCGGGCATCGCTCTCCCCCGCGGGCAGCGGTTCACCGGGCGGGCAGTACAGCACCAGATACGAGTCGACCACGCCCAGCGAGGAGGGCAGGGCGCCGGGATCCGTGCAGTGGGCCGCCACGAGCGCGGCTCCCACGCCGACCGCGGGGCCGGGGTCGAAGGGCCGCGCCTGAAGCGCGTCGACGAGCTTGCGGGCGTGGGGTATCAGGTACTCCTCGAACTCCGCCCGCGTCATCGACGTCGCCGTGGCCGGGTAGATCGCCCGGCTCCAGATGCGAGCGAAGCGGCGCAATCGGTCCTCCGGTCCGTCCTGCGGACCGACTCTCTCGGGGTTGCCGGTGCCACCCGGCCCTCTGGTCACGCTTTGCGCCCCACACCTGCGAAGCCGGTGAAGACCACCGGGTCCTCCTGCTCGGGCGGCGTGTCCGGGCGCCAGTTCGGCATGGGGACCAGACCGGGGTCGACGACGTCGAAGCCGTCGAAGAACCGCTCGATCTGTGCACGGCTGCGCATGACCAGCGGCGAACTGGCCTTCCGGTACACGCCCTCGACCTTGTCGCCCTGCTCGCTCGACGTGGGCCCGCCGTCCGTGGACGCATGGGTCAGCACCAGCACGCTGCCGGGGGCGAGCGCGTCGCGCAGCTCGGCGACCGCACCGCGGGGGTCGTTCTCCTCGGGCATGAAGTGCAGCACGGCGACGAGCAGCAGGGCGACGGGCCGGTCCAGGTCGAGGAGTTGCGCCACCTCCGGACTGTCGAGAATCTGGCGGGGCTTGCGCAAGTCGGCGGCGGCGACAGCGGCTTGGTCGCAGTCCTCGAGAACGGCCCGGCTGTGTGCCACGGCCACCGGGTCGTTGTCGACGTAGACGACCCGGGCGCCGGCGTCGGCGGCCTGGGCCACCTCGTGGACACTGCCGAAGGTGGGTATGCCGGAGCCTATGTCCAGGAATTGAGTGACGCCGGAGTCGACGGCGTATCGGACAGCGCGCCGCATGAAAGCCCGGTTGGCTTGCATGATCTTCGGCAGGCCCGGCATGATCTCGATCGCCCGACGCGCGGCTTCCCGGTCGACCTCGAAGTTGTGCGAGCCTCCCAGGTAGTAGTCGTAGATCCGGGACACGCTCGGCACGGACAGGTCGATGCCCTGGGGTGCCCAGGAGGGACGCTCCATCAATGGTCTCCAGCTCGTCAGCCATGGTTGGTCCGGCCATGTGCATGCCGGTGTCTGGAGCTGAGGCTACTGATCGCCCGTGGACAGCGGAACCTGAAAACGGAAATATGCGGTCCGTTCCCGTCACGGACCACAGTCATGTGCGCCAGGCGTGAGGAGCGCGTCGCGCCCGGCGTGAAGGGGGCGGAAGGCGGGTCTGCCGCCCGCTGGTGCCCCGCGATGGAGTGAGTTTTGCGCTCTTGTGGTGTCCCCCTGTCAATTCGGTTGCTACAGAAGGTTATTGAGATGGTTACAGGCATCGGGCGGATTCCGGTGTTTTCCTCCGGCGCACCCGCGCCATCGGTAGGATCCGCGCGGTCCGGTTAGCGTGGCCGTATGAGCCATGCGATAGACGACGGAGCGCACTACCCCGGGCGCCGGGGGCCCACCGCGACCACGGAGGTGGACCCGCGCGGGGCAGGACGGGTACGGACCGCGTACGCACCCGACCGGGACGGCGATCCGGACCCCGGTGAAATCGTCTGGACCTGGGTGCCGTTCGAGGAGAACGACGGCCGCGGCAAGGACCGCCCGGTGCTTGTGGTGGCCCGCGAGAGGGCCGGCACCCTGCTGGCCGTGCCGCTGTCGAGCAAGCGGCACGATCACGACCGCGAGTGGGTCGCGATCGGCGTGGGGCCCTGGGACGGCGCGGGGCGTGAGTCATGGGTGGACCTGGACCGGGTGCTGCGGGTCCACGAGGCCGGGATGCGGCGGGAGGCGTGCGCGCTCGACCGCCCGCGCTTCGACCGGGTGGTGGCGCGGCTGAAGGACCGCTACCGCTGGGGCTGATCCGCGGCCGGTTGTCCGGCGGTCGGCACCTCTGCTCCCGTGGACGGCATTTCGTGGACGGCCGGGGTTGGGGATCCGTTTGCCGGACCCGGCACCGGCCGCTTTCGCCAAGTCCGGTAGGTGGATGGTCACTTGGCGCGCAGCGACCCACGTCGCGACCCTCGTCCCGGCCCTCATCCGGCTGTGTGCCACGCCAAACCCGGCGCGCCGGAGATCCATCCTTCGGGGGGAACCACACCGCGTGTCAGGGCTGGAAGGCCGCGGCTGCGCGCACGATCTCCGGCGTGAAGGCATGGCACCGGGTGGGGGTACTCGCCGCGAGCTCAACGTTCGGGGTGACAGCGGCAGCAGTGGTCGTGGGGGTGGTCGGAGGGCCGGCTGCCGCGCGGGAGGGACCGCAGGTCTCGGTGACCGCGTCCGCCGGGGGTGCGGTCGCCGAGATCGAATCCTGCCCACCCGGGGCCGAACCCGAGCTGGTGGCCTCCGCGGGCCCCGGCGGGGCGGTGGCGCGGATCACGTGTCCCCAAGCGCCTCCGCCACCGCCACCACCGCCGCCGGCCGATCCGCCCGTCCCGAAGCCCCCTCCGCCGCCCTCCGTCCCCGCGCCCTCGCCACCGGCCCCGGCTCCTCCGGACCCTCCGCCTCCGCCGCGCCCCGCGGCGGTGCCACCCGCCCGGCCCACACCGCCGGAACCGCCCGCCGCGCCGCCGAGTTCGCGTCCCCCCATCCCGTCCCCGCGGCCCTCCCCCTCCCCCTCCCCCTCCGCCTCGCACTCGCCCGTCGCGCTGATGCCGCGGGCGTACCGGAAACCGGGCCGTGACAAGCCCGATGGCGGGCCATCGGTGGTGACTTTCACCCTGTTGATGACCGCTCCCGCCGTGCTCGCCGCCGCCGCACTGCGGCCCCGCTCGCGCCGTTCCTGACCCGGCCCGGCCGACTCGCCCGACACTCGGAGGATTCCCCATGCCCGGATGGCTGGTGCTGATCATCGCCATGAGCGCCGCGTGCGCCGTGGTCGTCGCGATCGCGCTGCTCCGTCCTCAGCGCCTCGGCGAGGACGACGACTCCTCGCAGACACCCGACGTGCTCGAGTACATGACGATGATGATCGGCGTGGTGTACGCGATCGTGCTCGGACTCGCCATCGCCGGCGTCTGGGAGGCCCGTGGCGCGGCGGAGGACGGCGTACGGACCGAGGCGCAGGCGCTGCACGAGGTCAGCGAGCGCGCCGCGGTCTATCCAACGGCGGTGCGCGACAAGGTCCGCCAGGACATCGACGCCTACGTCGGGCACGTGGTCAACGAGGAGTGGCCGCACATGGCCGAGACCGGCACGCTCACCGATCACGGGACCGCCCTGCTCGCCCGCGTACGGCACGATGTCTCCGGCCATGTGCCGCGCACCGATGTCGAGAGCCAGATGTATCAGCCCATGGTCGACCAGGTCGCCGCGGCGGACGACGCCCGTCACGCGCGGGCGCAGAACGCCGCCGCGACGATGCCGGGCGTGGTGTGGTTCGGGCTCCTCACGGGAGCTCTGGTGACCGTCGGGACGATCTTCACGCTGCAGATCCGCCGCTCGGGGCGGGAGCTGATGATGGCCGGTGTGTTCAGCTCGCTCATCGCCTTTCTGCTCTTCCTCATCTGGCAGTTCGACTCCCCGCTCGGCCGGGAGGCCGAGTCGGTGGCCCCCTTCCTGGATCTCTTCCCCGGTGCCGTAGCGAGCGGCTGACCCCGGCGGGCGGAGTCGGTCACCCGCTCGGCCCCGGTCAGCGGGCAGCGACGGCCCACCGCCTGTGTGCTCTTGATGAGGCGCGGCTCCTGGTGACTTCACGGAACCGATTCCGTGGACCGCGCCATGGGAGATCGCCATGCGTTCACAACACCGCCTCCTCGCTGGTGGGCTGCTGTCCGCGGCCCTCGGCGTGGGCGTGGCGGGCGCCGCGCACGCGTCCGGCACGGATCCGGTCGTGGTTCAGCCGGAACCGGTCGGGGCGGGCGGCCGCATGGCGGTGTTCGACGGTGGCAACTGCAGGGAGAGCAGCAGCGGCGTGGCCACCTTCAGCAGCGACCGGACGGGCTCCCGCATCCCCGCGCTCAAGCTGCACCGGCTGGAGAACCGGATCGGTGCCTGGGGCACGGTGCCCCTCGACACCAAGGCGGGCTCGTACAAGGTCTCCGTGGTGTGCCACGACGACAAGGGGCGGGTGGACGGGCCGTTCACCGGCACGCTGCAGGTCGTCTCGGAAAGCACCGGCCAGGTCGGCGGTCGGCCGGACCGCGCCCAGGAGGCGGACCGGACGGGCCACGCCTCGGAGGCGGGCGGACCGGACCACCCCGGCGGAGCGGGCGCTCCGAACCACCACAGCGATGCGGGCCGACCGGAACGCCCCAAGGATGGAGGCCGGCCGGACCACCATGGCGATGCGCGCCGGCAAAACCACCCCAGGGGCGCGACATACGCGGGCGCCGGCGGCAGCGCCGGAGTGGATACCCGTGAGGCGGCGCTGGGCGCCGCGCTGATGGCCACAGCCGTCTCCGGCGCGATTCTGCTGCGCCGCCGGGCGCGGGGCGGCCAGGACTGATGACGACAGCGGGACAGTCGGGCGACGGCTGGAGGGAGACGGCGCATGAGCGGTTCCGAGCGGGCCGGTACGTCTCCCTCGGCCGCCGCCGCGGTGATCATGCTGCTGCTGGCGGGGGCCTGGCTGCTGGGCGACGCCGGTAAGGACCTGCCGCCGCAGCCCTCCGCCGCCGAGGCCTCCGTCGGACAGGCACCGGTCGGACCGGACCGCCCCCCGGGCACGCCGATGAAACCTTCGGAGCCCGTACGGGTCCGGATCCCGGCCATCGGTGTGAGCGCGCCGGTGACGCGGCTCGGCCTGGACTCCTCCGGCCGGCTGGACACCCCGCCCGCGTACGACGGCAATCTCGCGGGCTGGTACGCCGACGGCCCCACGCCGGGTGAGCGCGGCAACGCCGTCATGGCGGGCCATGTCGACACCGCCGACGGCCGGGCCGTCTTCTACAGCCTGGGGACTCTGCGCAGGAACCACACCATCGAGGTGCTGCGGGCGGACGGCACCCGCGCGCTGTTCCAGATCCACTCGGTCGAGGTGCACGCCAAGGACGACTTCCCGGACAAGCGGGTCTACGGCCCGACCAGCCGCCCCGAACTGCGCCTGATCACCTGTGGCGGCGCCTTCACCCGGGAGTCCGGCTACCAGGCCAATGTGGTGGTCTACGCGCACCTGGTACGGCCCGACTAGCCTCACTCGTGTGGTGGACAAGCGGCCTGCGCAGTTCGAGCGCGGAACGGACGGTCCGAAGGTGATCGTCGCCGGAGTGGACGGCTCCGATTCATCGTGGCGCGCGGCCGCGTACGCCGCGGGCCTCGCCCGGCGGCAGAACTCCCTGCTCGCGATGGTGTACATCCAACCGGTGCTGCCCGCGGGCGCGTCGCTGGGCGCCTCGGTTGTGGATACGACCACCGAGGTGGCCGAGGAACTGATCGCCGAGATCAGAGCGGCGACGGAACGGCTGCGCGGCATCTACGACGTGCGCTGGGAGTTCCACACCTTCCGCGGCGACCCGTACAACGGCCTCGCTCAGGCCGCGGACGAGCTCACGGCGGACGCGGTGGTGGTCGGCGCCTCCGAGTCGGCGGGGCACCGCATCATCGGTTCGGTGGCGGTCCGGCTGGTGAAGGCGGGCCGCTGGCCCGTCACCGTCGTGCCCTGAAGGACTGGAGACCGGGCCCCGGCGGACTGCCGGCCGCGGGTCCCGCCCTTGGCCCGAGCTACCAGGAGGTCTCGCGGACCGTCGCCCGGTCCTCGGGCTCGGTGGTGGCCGTGATCACGGATTCCCGGCGGTCGCCGGAGAAGGTCACGCTCAGCGTGCTGGGCTCGCTCTGGGACGTACGGACGGTGAAGCCACGGGTCGGTACCGCGGAGACCAGGCACACCCCGGTGCTGCCGAACCGCACGGACGCCTGCCCGCCGGCCGACTGGATGGTGTGCACGCCGGAACCGCCGTCGCCGCAGTCCGAGAACTCCGTTCCGTTGCCCGTGGCCCCGCCCTCGGCGGGGCTCCCGGTCTTCGACGGCGTCGGGGTGGCCGGCTTGGTCGTCCTGCTGGCGGCGGACGGGCTCACCGAGGGCTTGGTGGGGCTCGGTGCCCTGCTCGTCGCGGAAGGGCTCGGCTCGGACCGCCGGCCGGCCTTGCGCGCCTGCTCGGAGGGCGAGGAGAAAACGGTGGGCGCGGAGCGGGCCACCGGCGGGGTCGGCTTGGTCGAACCCACCACAAAATGCACGGTGAGAATCACCGCCGTGACGCTGACGGCGGTGCAGGACAGCCATATGAGCAGGTAGCGCAGGTACCGGGACACGACACCATACTGACGGACCGGCTACCGTTCTGGCTCATGGCATCCGTGCTTCTCGTCGAGGACGACCCCGTGATACGCAGCGCACTCATCGAAGTGCTCTCCGCACACGGACATGTGGTGCACAGCGCCTCGCACGGGTTCGAGGCACTGCGCGAGGTGACCCAGCGGCCACCGGACGTCGTGGTCCTGGATCTCGGGCTGCCGGATCTGGACGGCACCGACGTGCTGCGCATGCTGCGAGGCATCTCACAGGTGCCGGTCGTGGTCGCCACCGCGCGCGACGACGACGCGGAGGTGATCAAACTGCTCAACGCGGGCGCCGACGACTACATGGTGAAGCCGTTCTCCGGGGGGCAGCTCGCCGCCCGCCTCGGAGCGCTGCTGCGGCGTACGGCCCCGCCCGGAGCAGTGCCGTACGCGGCGGGCGCGGACCGGATGGGCGGGATGCAGCCGGGCGTTCCGCAGTCCGGCGGGCACGCCCCGACAGCGCCCCGGGTCCTCCAGGTCGGAGAGCTGCTCGTCGATCCCCTCGCCAGGGCGGCACACCTGGCCGGACGGGAACTGCGGCTGACCCGGCGGGAGTTCGACCTGCTGGCCTATCTGGCGGCCCACGCCGACCAGGTGGTCTCCCGGCGGCGCATCCTGGCGGACGTATGGCGCCAGCCGTATGTGGAGGACCAGACCATAGACGTCCACCTCTCCTCGCTCCGCCGCAAACTGGGCGAACAGGCCTCTCAGCCGCGCTACCTCCACACGGTGCGGGGCATCGGCATCAAGCTGGTGGCGCCGCGATGAGACGCGCGCTCGCGGGGGTCGCGCTCGCGGTCACCTCCATGGTGGCGCTGTCCTTCCTGATCCCGCTCGCGCTGCTCGTCCAGTCCGAGGCGCGGGGCCGCGCGACGACGGAGGCCGAGCAGCGGGCCGCCGCGCTGGCGCCCGTACTGGCCCTGACCACCCGGCCCTCCGATGTCCAGCAGGCCGTCTCGGGCCTGGACTCCGACCGGCTGGGGGTCCACCTGCCGGGCGGGCACGTCATCGGCGCCGAGCACGCGCCCCCCGGCTCCCTCGACCGGGCCGAGCGCGACCGGGAGACGCTCGCCCTCGCCACGTCGACCGGCTGGGTCTACCTCCAGCCCGTGATCCTCGCCGAGAACCGGGTCGCTGTGGTCGAGTCGTTCGTGCCGCGCTCCGACCTCGACCGCGGGGTCGCGCTGTCCTGGGTCGTGATGTCACTGCTCGCGGCCGGCCTGGTCGCCGGGTCGGTGGTGGTGGCGGACCGGCTCGGGGCCCGGGTCGTACGGTCGTCGCAGAGCCTGTCGCGGGCCTCGAACGCGCTGGGGTCGGGAGATCTGGAGGTACGGGTCGAGCCTGCCGGACCGCCGGAGCTCCAGGAGGCAGGCAGCGCCTTCAACTCGATGGCCGACCGGGTGGTTCGGCTGCTGGCGATGGAGCGCGAGCTGGTCGCCGACCTCTCGCACCGACTGCGGACACCGCTGACCGCGCTGCATCTGGAGGCGGAGCGGATGGGCTCGGCGCCGGGAGCGGAGCGGATCACGGCGGCGATCACCCATCTGGAGACCGAACTCGACTCGATCATCTCGGCGGCCCGCTCACCGCTCGCCGTCGGGCCGCTGGGAGGCGTCACCGAGGACCCCGACAAGCACGGTGGCAGCACCGAGGCAACACCGGAAAAGCTCTGCGAGGTCTCCGAGGTGGTACGGGGCCGGGTGGAGTTCTGGTCCGTGCTCGCCGCGCAGCAGGGGCGGGGCTGCCGGCTCGTCGCCACGGCCGAGCCGACGCAGGTCCGGCTGCCCCAGGACGATCTCGCCGCCGTCGTGGACGCACTGATCGGCAACGTCTTCCAGCACACGGCCGAGGGCACGGCCTTCACCGTGCGGGTGGAGCGCACCGCCCAGGCCGTGGTACTGGCGGTGGACGACGCGGGACCGGGCATCGCGGACCCCGACCGGGCGCTCGCCCGGGGCGTGAGCGTCGGCGGGTCCACGGGCCTGGGCCTGGACATCGCCCACCGCGCGGCCCGCGCGACCCGGGGCCAGGTACGGATCACCCGAGGCCCGATGGGCGGCGCACAGGTCAGGGTGACGCTGGGCCTGGCCGCCGAGACGAAACGTTCCACGGGCCGGTCGTCCCGCCGTGCCAGGCGGTTCGCTCAGCGGTCGTCGGCTCCGCGGCCCTGAGCCGCGTCCGGATCGGGTGCGATCAGATCCGGTCGGGGCTGGGACCGCTCAGATCGGGGCTGGGACCGCTCAGATCGGGCCAGAGGCTTCAGCGGCGGGCCAGAGCTTCAGCGGCGGGTGGCGAAGTCCTGCGTCCACCAGGGACCGCCGTCGCCTTGGTGGATACCTATGCCCAGTTCCTTGAAGTCGCAGTTGAGTATGTTCGCCTTGTGACCCGAGCTGTTCATCCAGGCGTCCATCACCGCTTCGGCGTCCTGCTGCCCCTGGGCTATGTTCTCGCCGACCGTGGACCAGCTGTAGCCCTCCCGCTCCACGCGGTCGCTCACGGACGAGCCGTCCGGACCGGTGTGCGAGAGCTCACCGTTCCGGGCCATGACATCGGTGTACTTCTGCGCGGCGTCGGTGAGCTTCGAGTTGCTGGTGACCGGGCTGCAACCCGCTGACGACCGCTCCTTGTTGACCAGCTGGAGGATACGGGCGGCTTCGCCGGTGGCAGCGCTCGACGCCTCCTTGGTGACGGGGGCGCTCCGGGGAGCCGACCTCGTCGTACGCGAGGGCTCGGGCTTCTGGGCGGCCCGGGTCTCCTTCTTCTCCGTATGCCGGGGGCTGGGCTTGGCGGAGGTCTTGGTGTGCCGTGGGGACGGCCTCTTGGTCTTCTTCGGGGAGGCTGTCGCGGACGCCGCGTCCTCGGCCATGGGGGACGCCGAGGAAGCGGCGCGGTCCGCCGCCGTACGTACATCGGCCACCGGCGCACCGTCGTCACCCTGGTTCACCATGGCCATGCCGGTGCCGACACCCGCGACCACCGTGAGCGCCCCGGCCGCGATGGCCAGTCGCCGGACCGGCAGTCCGGCTGCTCGGTCCGGACGGCGCCGGTGGGACGTCGGGCGTCTGCCCTGGCGGGAGCTCATGGTGGTGTTCCTCCGGGATGACGGTGGGGGGACACCGGTCTGTGACCGGCCGACGGTTGCCGAGCCTAGGCGTCCGGTCGGTTCCGATCATCGTTCGAACCAGATCTTCAAGAAGCCATAAGACTTCACTCAGATACCGTTTGGGATCATTGCCCGGACCTTTTCCGGAGCAGTGCCTTCCGTACCGCACGCGCTGCGCCATCATGAGCCGCCGTCAGCTGCCGACGGAGAGGACACCACATGGCCGGGCTCCGGATGGGACAGGGCGTTCCGTGCCGGGAACCATCGGGCCGATCGGCATCGCGGATGTGATCGCGGTGCGCGCGATCATCGGCATCCTGCAGCTCCGACCGTGGCGTCCGGCTATTTGAGCAGCCGGGACATCCGGCGGTCCGCGAGGGGCTTCCCTCCCGTCTGGCAGGTGGGGCAGTACTGCAGCGCGGAATCGGAGAAGGAGACCTCACGGACGGTGTCCCCGCAGACGGGACACGGCTGACCCGTCCGGCCGTGCACCCGCAGGCCGCTCTTCTTCTCCGCCTTCAGCTTTCCCGCCGCCAACCCGCGCGACCGCTCGACCGCTTCGCGCAGAGTGGTCCCCACCGCCTCGTACAGCCGTGCCATGTCGTCCTCGGTGAGGCTCGCGGCGAGTTTGAACGGGGACATCCGCGCCGCATGCAGGATCTCGTCCGAATAGGCGTTCCCGATCCCCGCGATCACGCTCTGGTCCCGGAGCACCCCTTTGATCTGCCGGCGTTCGCCGTGCAGCAGCCCGGCGAACACCTCGGGGGTGAAGCCGTCGGCGAGCGGGTCCGGCCCCAGCCGCGCGATGCCGGGCACCTCCGCCGGATCGCGTACGACGTACACCGCAAGCCGCTTCTGGGTGCCCGCTTCCGTGAGGTCGAATCCGGCTCCCGCGGGCTCCGCGAGCCGCAGCCGCAGGGCCAGCGGGCCTCTGCCCGGCCGGGGCGGGGGCGCAGGGAGGTGCTCCTTCCACTGCAGCCAGCCCGCCCGGGCGAGGTGGATGACCAGATGCAGTCCGTCGGCCGAGAGGTCGAGGAACTTGCCGTGGCGGCCCGCGGCGGTGAAGGTCCGCCCTTCGAGCGCGGTCAGCGGCGGATCGTACGTCTTGAGAACGCTCACCGCCACGGGGAACACCCGGGCGACCGGCCGGCCGGCCAGGTGCTCGGCCAGGAATCCGGTGAGAGCTTCGACCTCCGGCAGTTCCGGCATGACCCCAGTCTGCCCCGGCGAGGCCGCGGACGGGCAGCGCTGCGCCCCGAACCGCTCAGCCGCGCCGCAGGACCGGTGTCTCCGGCGCGGTGTTCTCCAGAGGTACGGCGTCGGAGCGCACCAGTCCGAGCTGAACGGCCTGGCGCGGGAGCACCGCGTCGAGCAGCCAGTCGGTGCCGGCCCGCACCCGGTTTCCGGGCATGGACAGCAGGTGGTAGCCGCGGGTCACCGCCTTGGCGGCAGGACCGGACAGCGGGATCCCCAGCGGGTTCGCCGCCGCCTGGAAACCGCCGAGGTCGACGACGAAGCCCAGGTCCCGGTGTTTGTAGGGGCGGGCTGCGCCCTGCCCGAAGCCGGCGGCGACATTGTGTGCGACCGTCACACCCTGGCGGTCCGCGTGCTGGGCGGTCATGGGCGTGATCTGCCCGGGCCTGTTCGGATCGGGCACCGCGGCGGCGTCGCCGCAGGCGAACACGTCCGGGTGCCCCGGGACGGTGAGGTACGGGTCGACGACCAGCCGGCCCTTCTCCGTGGGCAGACCGAGGTCACCGACGAGCGGATCGGGCCGTACCCCGACGCACCAGACGAGGGTGCGGGAGGGTACGAAACGGCCGTCGGTGAGGTGCACGCCCTCCTTGGCCGCCTCCTCCACCGAGGTGCCGGTGCTCACCTCGACACCGCGCCGGCCGAGTACCCGGGAGGCGGTGTCGGACATGTGCTGCGCGAGTTCGGGCAGGACGCGCGGGGCGACGTCGAGCAGCAGCCAGCGGGGCGGCTCCCGGTCGCGGAGCGCCGGGTTCTGCCGGGCGAGCTCATCGGTGAACAGTTTTCCGTGGGCGGCGACTTCGGTGCCGGTGTAGCCGGCGCCGACGACGACGAAGGTGCAGCGTTCCGCGCGCTCCCGCGGATCCTCGGTGGCACCGGCCAGCTCGATCTGGCGGGTGATGTGGTCGCGCAGATAGAGCGCCTCCGGCATGCCGCGGAAACCGTGGGCGTGCTCGGTGACACCGGGGACGGGCAGCAGCTTGTTGACGCTGCCCGCCGCCAGGACCAGCCGGTCGTAGTGGAGGTCGCGGTGGTTGCCCTCGGGGTCGGTCAGTCCGATACGGCGCCCCGCGAGATCGATCTCGTCCGCCGTGCCGAGGACGAGGCGGACGCGGGGCAAGGTACCGGTGAGCGATACCGAGATCCTGCGGGGCTCGAGGATCCCGGTCGCCACCTCCGGCAACAGCGGTACGTACAGGAAGTAGTCGTTCGGGCTGACCAGCACGATCTCGGCTGCGCCACGGGAGAGACGGGACAAGGTACGGGCGGTCCGGTACCCGGCGAATCCGGCTCCGACGATCACGATGCGCGGTCGGCTCATCTTCGCTTTCCCAACGGTAGGCCTGGAGAGGACAGTCCGCGGCACCGGGTTCCCCGCAGGCCCGGGTCGAACCCGGCGGTCGGCCGATCGACGGCCCGGACGACCCCGAGCGACCCTCGAAGGCCCCCGGATGGCCCAGGAACGCCTGCGGTGCGTTCACGGGCGGCGGGCCCGGCCCGCGTACGGCGTCGGAGGGTGGCACGCGCGCGTGCGCGGGGCGGTCCTTGACTTGCCCCTCACCGACGGTCAGCCTGCGGCCCTGACAACGATGTCCCAACGGTGTGGAGGCCGTTCATGGCATGGATCGAACGCAGGGAGCGCGACGCGCGGTGGCACGCGCGCGTACGCGGCCCGGTCGGGGCCGCCGTCGCGGCCGGCCTGATCGCCGGAACCCTCTGCGCCCCCGCACCGGCTGCCACCGCCGACGGCAGCGGCCGGCGCGGCAGGCTCACCGATCTCGTCAACCCGTTCATCGGCACCCGCAATGAGGGCAATACGTTCCCCGGTGCCGCCGTCCCGTTCGGGATGGTCCAGCTCTCGCCCGACACCGGCCACAAGACGGGCTACGACTGGGACGATTCGCGCATCCGCGGCTTCTCCGCCGTCCATCTGGCCGGTGTCGGCTGCGCCGCCGGGGGCGATCTGCCCGTCATGCCCACCACGGGCGACATCACCAGCACCGACAACGCTGTCTACGCCTCCGCCTTCAGCCACGACCAGGAATCCGCCTCCCCCGGCTACTACAAGGTCCGGCTCGCCGGCTACGGCGGGATCACCGCCGAGCTCAGCGCGACCGAGCGCACCGGACGGCAGCGGTACACCTTCCCGTCGACCGGCAAGGCCAACGTCCTGCTCAACGCGGGCCAAGCCCTGCACAAGGTCACCGACAGCCGGGTGCGGGTCCTGGACGACCGCACCGTCGCCACCACCGTCACCGGCAACAGTTTCTGCCAGAAGACCCGGCCGTACACGGTCCACACCCTCACCCGGTTCGACCGCCCCTTCGCCTCCCACGGAACCTGGAGCGGAAAGACGGTCACCGCCGGAGGCGACTCCTCCGAGGGCTCCGGGCGCCGCGGCGCGTACGTCCGCTTCGACACCACCGGCGGCGACCGTGATGTGGAGGCCGTCACCGCGATCAGTTACGTCGACCCGGTCGGCGCGACCCGGAACCTCCACAGCGAGGGCCGGGACTCCTTCGACGAGACCGTGATCGCGGCCCGCCAGTCGTGGGAGAAGCGGCTCGCCCGGGTCCGGGTGAGCGGCGGAGACCCGGAACGCCGACGTCCGTTCTACTCGGCGCTCTACCGGGCGCTCCAGCACCCCAACACCGGCCAGGACGTCGACGACCGCTACACCGGCTGGGACGGCACGGTGCACCGGGCGGAGGGGTTCACGTACTACCAGTACTGGTCGCTGTGGGACTCCTATCGCACCCAGGCCCAGCTGCTGTCGCTGCTCGCGCCGCAGGAGTCGCGGGACATGGCGCTGTCGCTGCTGAAGGTGGACGAGCAGGGCGGCTGGCTGCCCAAGTGGGGCTACGGCACCGTCGAGACGAACATCATGACCGGTGATCCGGCGACGCCGTTCCTCACCAACGCCTACCAGCAGGGCCTGCTGACGGGCCATGAGGAAGAGGTCTACCGGACGCTGCGGAAGAACGCGGACGGACGCCCGCCCGCCGACAGCCAGTACACCGGCCGGGAGGCCAACAGCGAGTATCTGGACCGGGGCTTCGTCCCGCACCTGCCCGGGAGAGCCAAGCAGAAGCCGGGCGACTCGGACTTCCACCACGGCGCCTCCGCGACGCTCGAATACGCGCTGGCCGACGCGGCACTGGCCGGAATGGCACGGGATCTGGGGCACCGGAAGGACGCCCGCCGGTACGCCACGCGGGGGCAGAACTACCGCAGGCTCTTCGACGCCTCCACCGGCTTCTTCCGGCCGCGCGACGCGAAGGGCGCCTTCACGGGACCGACCGATCCGGCGAAGGGCAAGAGCTTCCACGAGGGCACGCCCTGGCAGTACTTGTGGCTGGTGCCGCAGGATCTGCCCGGCCTGGTCTCGCTCATCGGTGGGCACAAGGCGGCGGAACGGCGCCTGGACACCTTCTTCTCGTACGAGCGGCTGCGCTCGGATCCGGTCCGCACGGCGCGCGAGGTGTGGGTGTCCGGTCCGTACGACTACTACGACACGGACACCTACAACCCGCAGAACGAGCCCGGTCTCGGCGCCCCGTACGCCTATCTGTCCACGGGCAGCCCACGGAAGACGACCGATGTCGTGCGTGCCGCGCTGAGCCTGTTCACCGACACGCCGGACGGCGTCACCGGCAACGACGACCTCGGCACGATGTCGTCGTGGATGCTGCTGTCCTCGATCGGCGTGTTCCCGGTGACCCCGGGCACGGACACCTGGGCGCTGACGACGCCGGTCTTCGACCGGGTGGACCTCTCGCTGGACCGCCGCTGGTATCCGCGCGGACGCTTCAGCATCTCGGCGCCGGGCGCCGGGGACACCGGCCGCTATGTGCGGTCCGCGCGGCTCGGCGACGCCGGTCTGACGAGGACCTGGATCACCACGGACGACATCCGGGCAGGCCGGAACCTGTTCTTCGAGGTCGGTGCCGAACCGTCGGCGTGGGGCACCCGGCCGCAAGACGCCCCGCCGCCCGCTCCCTGAGCGGGCACAGGTGCTGAGGGGCGGTCACCGGCTCATCGGTCGGCCATGGTGAGGCCGTCGGCGGCCGCCCCCCGGCGCAGTACGGCGTCGCGTATGCCGTCCCGTACCTCGCGGTAGTCCTGCCGGCCGGGGTCCCGCTTCAGCGCGTCGCCCAGGTTCACCACCCGCCACGGCGGCCCGCGGTCCGTCATCTGCGGGATGAACTCCGCCTTCGTCACCGTCCAGCGCTGCCCGGCCCGCTGCGGCGGTGCGAAGGTGAAGCGGGCGATGGACCCGTGGTTGCCGCGCCGGTCCTGCATGACGCCGGCGACCTGGTCGCCGAGCCCGTGGACCACCCAGGTGCCGTTGACCTTCTGGTACGCCTGCGGCACATGGTTGTGGGTGCCGATGACGAGGTCGATGTCGGGGCGCCCGGCGGTGCTGGAACGGGTGAGCCGGTCGGCGAGATCCACCTGCTGCCGGTCCGGATCCTCCTGCCATTCGGTGCCCCAGTGCACGCTCAGCACCACGACGTCGGCGCCCGCCCGGCGGGCCGCCCGGGCATCCGCGACGATCCGCTCCGGGTCGATACGGTTCACCGCCCACGGCATGCCGTCGGGGAGCGGTATCCCGTTGGTGCCGTAGGTGTAGGAGAGCTGGGCGACGGTGGCACTGCCGGCCCGCAGCAGAGCGGGCTTCCCGGCCTCGGCCGCGGACCGTGCCGAGCCCGCGTGTCGCAGGCCCGCCCTGTCCATCGCGTCCAGGGTGCGGCGTACGCCCGCGGCCCCGGCGTCCAGGGTGTGATTGGAGGCTGTGGAGCAGGAGTCGTACCCGGTGGCTTTCAGCGCCGCCGCGACCTGCGGCGGGGAGACGAAGGTCGGATAGCCGGTGAAGGGCCCGTCGGGCTCGCCGTACGGGGTCTCCATATGACAGATAGCCACATCGGCGGCGGCGACGACGGGCCGGACCCCGGCGAGGAGCTTGACGAAGTCATGGCCGCTGCCGCCGGCGTCCTGCCGCGCCTGATTCATGATCGTCGGGTAGGGGATGACGTCCCCGGACGCGACGAGGGTGAAGCCGCGCTGCGGTCCCCGCGGGGCGGAGGGTGACGGCGAAGGCCGGTCGAGGCCGGAGAGTGAGGCAGTGGACGGCGGTCCCGCGCAGCCGGCGGCCGCCCCGAACACTGCGGCGAGCAGCACCGCTGCCCGTGTGCGTATACGGGTCCTCCTCATGGGCCCTGCTCCTTCCTCTTCCCGGACGCGCGGGCGGCGTTGAGGACGTCCACGGCGCCCCGGGCGTCCCCGATCGTGGTGTAGTCGACGGCGATGAAGGTGACGGGCCGTCCCCGCTTCCGCTCGCAGGCGCGGGCCCGCTTCAGGACCCGGTCACGGCTGTTGACCTCACCGGCGTCCAGCCGGCTGCCGCCGCCCGCCGTGACGAAGTGGTTCATCAGGAACAGCCGCTTGCCGCCGCCGCCGCGGTGGGGCGCGCAGGTCATCTCCCGCGGGCTGCCGAAGGCGTACGGCGTCTCCATCCCGTACCGGTAGAAGTTCCGGTACCAGGCGGCGGGGCCGTCGGCCTGCTCGGCGAAGACCACCAGCCGGCGGTCGGCGGCGACCATCTCTCCGAGGGTCGGCCAGGGACGGGCGGGGTCGTTGTCCGGGGTGTACAGCAGATGTTCCAGGTCCGCTTCGCGGAAGGCCCGCGCGGTGTCCGCACCGCTGATACCGTCCTGCACGATCAGCGTGACGATCTCCGTCGGGTGGGCCTCCAGCCAGTCCCCCACCTTCCGGAGCGCGGGGACCAGCGCCACCGCTCCGCCCCGGCACACCGAGTGGCACAGCCACAGTCCGCTGCGCGGCGGGTTGATCCGGCCGATGACGCGAGTGAGGTCCACTCCCGTGTCCGGCACGCGGCCGGACGCCCTGAGCCGTTCCGCCACCTCCTCGGGGCGCTCCCAGGTGTGCGTGTCGATGAGCAGCGCCCGGACGCCGGCGTCGAGTTGGCCGGTGATGGCCGGGTCCTGGAGCGGTCCGATGAAGCGGTCCGCGGTGGTGGCCATGGCGTTGTGCGCGGCGAGTTGCGCGACCTCGTCGTAGCGCCGGTCGCACAGCGCGGAGGAGCCCTGGCAGCGGCGGGGTGCCGGGCCGCCCACCGCTGTGGGTGCCAGCGCCGCCCCCGCCGTGGCGATCACGGCGACGCCCGCGGTCACGGCCCAGCCCGGGGCGGGCAGCGGGCTCACGACCCCGGCGCGGCGCTGCCCGGACACCCGCCACAGGATGCCCGCGCCCACCAGGAGCAGCCCCGCCACGAGCGGGACGGCCGCGGCGAGCAGGCCGGCCACGGCCAGCCGGTCGGCGGCCGTGGTCTGTACGTCCTCGGCCAGCCGCGCCAGGGAGGGCGGCCAGGATGCGGACGCGGCGGGCATCGCGTCCCCGGCGATCAGCCGGCCGATGCCCGCCCCCGCCGCGGCGAGCGCCCCTCCGGTGGCCAGGGCCGCTCCGACTACGGTCAGCCTGCGGGCGACGGTGCCGGGGGCGGCGGCCCAGAGCGCCAGCAGCGCGAGCGCGCCGAGAAGCGCCGCCAGCGTCTGGACCGGTCCCAGGCCCAGTTGCACGATGGAGCGGGCCTTGCGGACCAGGGCCAGACCATCGGCGCTGGGGTGTTCGAGGTCTGCGACGACCTTCACATCCTTGCCGTGGGCGACGACGTGGACGTCTCCCGGTGCGCCGGAGCGGGACGGCGGAGGACCCGCCAAGGGCCGCGCGGGTGGGGTGCCGGCCGTCCCGAGCGCGGTGGCGATGCCGGGCCGGAGCGCGTCGCGTGCACCGGGGGGAACGGCCGACAGCAGGGCGTCCGTGGCGGCCGGCACGTCCTTCGGATCGAGTACCCGGGTGGGGAGTGTCAGGGGCGGTTTCCGGGGGGCGATGCCGCCGACCGCTCCCTGGAGCTCCGCCGCGAAGGCGTCGACGTCGGCCGCGGGCTGCTCCTCGACCGCGGTGAACAGGTCGCCGCAGTAGAGCTGGATCAGGTCCGAGAGGTTGGCCAGCACCGGTTTCAGATCGGCCGTCATCCGCAGCGCGGGCCGGTCTCCGCGCAGATAGCCGACGGCGTTGGAGATCTGCTGGTCGGCCAGCGCGCGTACGGCGGTGGGCGGCAGCACCGTCTTGAGGTTGGAGGTGACGACTCCCTGGGGCACGGGGAGCCGGGCGAGCAGCTCGCGGGCGACGTCGGAGGACTCCGGGTCGACCAGCACCTCGTCGTAGAGCCGGTCGTACGCCTTCTGGTCGTCCAGGACCGCCTGGTAGTAGTCGCGGTTGAGGGCGGTGGTGCGGGCCGTGCCGGTCGCGACGAGGACGACGGTGCAGAACACGACGACGAGAAACGCCGCCCACCACGCGGCCCGGCGACGCCGCGGCGGGCGGCAGAGCGCCGTGCTGCCGGTCGACGCCGGTACGCCCGTACGGCTCATGGTCCCCTCTTCGCTCGCTCCTCCTCCGACCTTGGGAGGTGCCGCACGGGGCGGCCAGCCACGGGGCCCCAAGCGGGTGAGGGAACGGGGACGAAGAACCCGCGCCGGAAACGGCGGATGGTGCGTACGGCCGAGCAGCCCGGCTGCCGTACGGCGCCGTCAGTCCGCCATCTCCACGAGCCGCCGCGCCGCTGCGACGATGGCGTCCGCGTCGATGTCGGCGGCGTGCAGTTGCTCCTCCGGTGCGGCGGAGGCGGGCATGGTGCGTACGGCGAGCCTGGTCATCCTGGGCGCGGGTCGGCCGCCGGCGAAGGCCTCGGCCACCGCGTCGCCCAGACCGCCCTCGGGGTGGTGGTCCTCGACGGTGACCAGGCAGCCGGTGACCTCGGCGGCCGTGCGCAGCGCGGCGGTGTCCACCGGCTTCAGCGAGTAGAGGTCGATCACGCGCGCCGCGATGCCCTCCGCGGCGAGCGCGCCGGCGGCAGCCAGCGCCTCGTGAACGGTCACCCCGGCGGCGACCAGCGTGACCCGGTCGGTGTCGGAGGTGCGCAGCAGCTTGCTGCCGCCGACGGGGAACACCTCGTCCGGCCCGTAGATCACTGGGGTGTCGCCGCGGGTGGTGCGCAGATAGCCCACTCCGGGGCGGTCGGCCAGCTCGGCGACCAGGGCGGCGGTCTGATTGGCGTCGCACGGGTAGAGCACGATGCTGTCGTGCAGCGCGCGGAAGAGCGCGAGGTCCTCGAGTCCCATCTGGGAGGGCCCGTCCTCGCCGATGGCGACACCGGCGTGGGAGCCGACGACCACGAGGTGCGCACGGCTCACCGCCGCCATCCGCAGGAAGTCGTGCGCGCGGGTCAGAAAGGCCGCGAAGGTGGCGGCGTACGGGATCCAGCCGCGGGCCTGCATGCCGACCGCGGCGGCGACCAGCTGCTGCTCGGCGATGTAGCACTCGACGTACCGGTCGGGGTGGTCCTTGGCGAAGAACTCGGTCCGGGTGGAGTCGCCCACCTCGCCGTCGAGCGCGACCACGTCCGCGCGCGCCGTTCCGATCGCGGCCAGGGCCTGGCCGTACGCCGTCCGCGTGGCCGCTTTGCTCCCGACGTCGAAGCGCGGCAGGTCCGGGGCGGTGATGGGGCGCTGCGGCTCGCGGACCTCGGGCGGGGCGTGTACCTCGACCCGGAGGTCCCGTACGCCGCCGAGCTCCGTGATGGCCTCCGCCGCGTCCGGCAGCGGCTTGCCGTGGAACCCCTCCCGGTCCTGCACGGCGGTGACCCCCCGGCCCTTCATGGTGCGGGCGATGACCGCCGTGGGCCGCAGCGCCGTGGCCCGGGCCTCGGCGTAGGCCTCGTCGATCGCCGCGATGTCATGGCCGTCGATCTCGACGGTGTGCCAGCCGAAGGCCTGGATGCGCCGCGCGTACGCGTCGAGGTCCCACGCGTGGCGGGTGGGGCCGCGCTGGCCGAGCCGGTTGACGTCGATCACCGCGGTGAGGTTGTCCAGCCGCTCGTGACCGGCGTGCTCGAACGCCTCCCACATCGACCCCTCGGCCATCTCGCTGTCCCCGCACAGCACCCAGACGCGGTAGGGCAGCCGGTCGAGCCGCTTGCCGGCCAGCGCGAGCCCGACCCCGACGGGCAGTCCCTGCCCGAGTGAGCCGGTGGCCACGTCGACCCACGGCAGCCGGGGGGTGGGGTGCCCCTCCAGCCGGCTGCCGAGCTTGCGGAAGCTCAGCAGCTCGTCGTCGGGGACCGCTCCGGCGGCCTTGAACAGTGCGTAGAGCAGCGGGGAGGCATGGCCCTTGGAGAAGACCAGATGGTCGTTGCCGGGGTGTTCCGGCCGGTCGAAGGAGTACTGCAGATGGCTGGCCAGAAGTACGGCCATGAGGTCCGCTGCCGACATCGAGGACGTCGGGTGGCCGGATCCGGCGGCATCGGCGGCCCGTACGGCATCGACCCGCAGCTGTTGCCCCAGCTCGCTCAGCTGTTCGTGATCCATGTCCGTCCTCCCCGCTCAGGGACTACGGGCGAGTACCCGGCTACCGCGAAGGCACACGGAAATCCGGAAGACGCCCCTTCGGCCAAATGCGAATCAATTTTCGATGAGTTTCAGACCCCTGTGCGATTAGATCCCCCTAATGAGGGTGGCGTAGGGTAGCGAAGCCACCAACTGCCCGTTTGTGTACGCGCGTTGACGGTTAGCCTGCGGTGCGCCGCCGTGTCCGTCATGGCTGATCGAGAGGACTCCGATGCCTGAACCCCCAACCTACGCCGCGCGCCCGGAACCCGGCCGGACCACGGCCGCGGCACCCACGGGGAAGCGGCACGGCAGGTTACCGGCCCATGAAGCGGCGGCCGACTCCGCCACACGGGCCCGTATGGTGCGCCTCGCCGTGCTCCCCGCCGCTCTTGTCGCCGTGCTCTCGTCCGCGGCCCTGATCTTTGTCCTGCGCGCCCAGGAGGGCACGGCGGACGGCGCGACCTGGGGCGTGCTCGCCGCCGCAGCCGTCCTCGGCTGCGGCGTTCTACTGGGCGGGGCGGTCGTCGGTGACTCCGAGGCCCGCAGCGCGTCGCGGCGCTACGCCGCCCTCCGCAGGGCCGGTGCCCGCGGCCAGTCCGAACTGCACGAGCTGCTGCGGCGGCTGGGCCAGGGCGAGCGGCTCCAGCCGCGGCCCGTCGCCCCGCTCCCCCAGCCGGACGGGGACGCGCTGGACCTGCTGGCCCACGAGTTCGGCCTGGCGCAGCGGCAGGCCGAAGCGGCTGTCGTACAGGCGGCGCACCTCGTGCGGGGCAAGTCCGAGGGCAGCGAGGAGAAGGTCGAGGTCTTCGTCAACCTCGCCCGACGGCTGCAGTCCCTGGTGCACCGGGAGATCGAGCTCCTCGACGAGCTGGAGAACCAGGTCGAGGACCCGGACCTGCTCAAGGGCCTGTTCCATGTCGACCACCTGGCCACCCGTATCCGCCGCCACGCGGAGAACCTCGCGGTGCTCGGCGGCGCCATCTCCCGCCGCCAGTGGAGCCGTCCGGTGACCATGACGGAGGTGCTGCGCTCCTCCATCGCCGAGGTGGAGCAGTACTCCCGGGTCAAGCTCGTGCCGCCGATCGACGGCACCCTGCGCGGCCACGCGGTCGCGGACATCATCCACCTGCTGGCCGAACTCGTGGAGAACGCCACGGTGTTCTCTGCTCCGCAGACCCAAGTCCTGCTGCGCGCCCAGCGGGTGGCCGCCGGACTCGCCATCGAGGTCGAGGACCGGGGCCTGGGGATGCCGCGCCAGGAGCAGGCGCGGATGAACGCGCTCCTCTCCGACCCCGACCACATCGACGTCAGCGAGCTGCTGCGGGACGGCCGGATCGGGCTGTTCGTGGTCTCCGCGCTGGCCCGTCGGCACGGCATCGTCGTACAGCTGCAGAGCAACATCTACGGCGGCATCCAGGCCGTACTGGTGCTGCCGCAGGGCGTGCTCGGCGCCGAGCAGGGAGACGCCGCTCATCCCGAGAACGCCGGTTCCCGGCGCGCCGCCGAGCCCCTTCCCCCTGCGCAGACCGTCCGGTCCGCACAGCCGGCACAGCCCGCCGTGGCTCCGCCGCAACCCCACACCGCGGCGCAGCCGCAGCCGGCTCAGCCCCAGTCGCATCCGCAGTCGCAGCCACAGCCACAGCCACAGCCACAGCCCTTGGCCATGCCCGCGCCGATACCTCAGCAGCACTCCCGCGCCGCGGAACCTCCCGCGCCGCAGGAACGCGCACCCGCGCCCGCCCACCCTGCCGACGCCCGGGGGGAGCGGCCTCAGCTGCCGCGCCGGCGCCGTCAGGAACATCTCGCCCCGGAGCTCCGGGACACACCGACCACTCGCATTGCGCGGGACGAGCAGGAGCCAGAGCACGACCCGGATCTGATGGCCTCGTTCCGGCGGGGCTTCAGTCTGGCCGAGACTCCTGACGCTCCCGATGAGAGTCCCGCCGACAGCTCTCGCTGACCCGCAGGCTCCGAACCTCACCCCAAGGAGAAGATCGCCACCATGGTGAGCGACATGCGCACCGGCCAGACCACGGACCTGTCCTGGCTGCTGACCGGCCTCGTCCAGCGTGTACCCCACACCCGCAATGCGCTGCTGCTGTCCTCCGACGGACTGGTGAAGGCCGTGCACGGCCTCGACACCGACAGCGCCGACCACATGGCCGCCCTGGCCTCCGGTCTCTATTCCCTCGCCCGCAGTGCCGGAATCCGCTTCGGCGACGGTGGCGAGGTACGGCAGGTGGTGGTGGAGCTGGACACCGCCCTGCTGTTCGTGTCCACCGCGGGATCCGGCGCCTGTCTGGCCGTCATGGCCGAGCGCGAGGCCGACGCGGCCGTGCTCGGATACGAGATGGCCATGCTGGTCAAGAGCGTCCGCCCGTATCTGGCCACTCCCGCCCGGCAGCCGGTCGGCGTACCCCGCCCAGGCGGCGCTCCGCACGACGCGGGGCGCTGAGGATGGCGGATGCGCGGGACGGGATGTGGCTGGACGACGCGGCCGGCCGATTAGTCAGGCCGTACACGGTCAGCAATGGGCGCACCCGTCCCTCTGCGCACTTCGATCTCCTCACCATGGTGATGGCTACCGGCTCCCAGCCGATCAACTATCTCGGCCCCGACCACGCCCAGGTGCTGGGGCTGTGCGGCGGGCCGATGTCGGTGGCCGAAGTGTCTGCCCATGTACGGCTGCCCGCCGTCGTCACCAAAGTTCTGCTGTCCGACCTCGTGGACTGCGGAGCGCTCACCACCCGGGCGCCGCGCCCCATCGAGGCGGCGTCTCCCACCGATCGAGACCTCCTGGAGGCGGTGCTGCATGGTCTTCGCAAGCGGCTCTGACCCCTTCCCCACCGCCCTCAAGATCCTCATAGCGGGCGGATTCGGGGTGGGTAAGACCACCTTCGTCGGAGCGGTCAGCGAGATCGAGCCGCTGAGCACCGAGGAGCTGCTCACCCAGGTCAGCGCCGGTACGGACAGCCTGGAGGGGATCGAGGACAAGACGACCACCACCGTCGCGATGGACTTCGGCCGGATCACCCTGGACCCGGAACATGTGATGTACCTGTTCGGCACGCCCGGCCAGGAACGGTTCTGGTTCATGTGGGACGAGTTGTCGAACGGCGCGCTGGGCGCCGTCGTACTCGCCGACACCCGCCGGCTCGACCAGTGTTTCGCCGCCGTGGATTTCTTCGAGCGGCGCGGCATCGGCTTCATCGTGGCGGTCAACGAGTTCGACGGGTCGTACGCCTACAACCCGGATGAGATCCGCGCGGCCATAGACCTCAAACCCGATGTGCCCGTGGTGATGTGCGACGCCCGGCATAGCAACTCCGGTACCCAGGTGCTGGTGGCACTCGTACAGCATCTGCTCAGCTCGTCCCCCGGTGCGCCGGTGGGGCAGCCCGACCTGCGCTGACGTCCGAGCCAGCGCAGCCGAATCCGCAGTCGAACGGAGCTCCCATGTCCGCCCCCATCCCCTACTCGCAGTACGACCCGACGAGCCATCTGCTCCTCACCCCCGAGGACGGCGAGGCGCCGGCCCGGGTGGTCAGGCTGCGCGAGCTCGGGCTCGGGGACACACCTGTCCCGGAGTTCGACGACTTCGCGCGGGAGCTGGCCCGTGTCACCGGGGCTCCGTACGCGATGGTCAACTTCATCGACGAGAACCGGCAGTACTTCGCGGGGCTCTACACCCCGGGTGAGGACCAGGCGGGCGTGGAGCTGGGCCCCGCGCCGCGGCAGGAGCAGCCGGGCCGGGTGATGGCGCGGGACCACGGTTACTGCCCGCATGTCATCGTGCGGCGCAAGGCGCTGGTGCTGGAGGACGTCTGCGACTATCCGCGCTTCGCCGGTAATCCGGTGGTCGACGAGATCGGCATCCGCTCATATCTCGGTGCGCCGCTGATCGACCGTACGGGGATGGCCCTCGGGACGGTCTGTGTCGTGGACCAGGAGCCGCGGCCGTGGGGGCGGCAGGGTCTGGAGACCATCAAGTCGATGGCGGCCGAGCTCGTCGCGCAGATCAACCGGCGGGATCCGGGCATCTGAGCCGCGCGGTTGGGCCGTTCGGCGGGTTCCTCAGCGAGAACGGGTGAGGGCCCCTCTGCGGCGCTCTCTGCGAGGCCTGCTGAGGCGGGAGCCGCGGGCACGATGCCGTGCCCGCGGCTCCCTTCTTTCTGCACGCCCTCGTTCGTCGCAGTCGTCGTTCACACCGCCTGTCCGGCTCCCTCCAGCTGGACCAGTTCCGAAAGCCGCTCGGACCACTGTCCCTTGGCCGTCCCCATCGCCATCTCGCCGAGCCGCAGCAGCTGGATGTCGGAGGTGCCGGCGGGGGCGAAGATGTGGAAGGCGTCGCGCAGATAGCGCTCGATGGGGCGGTCGGTGTAGAGGCCGCAGGCCGCGTGGATCTCCATGGCGTTGCGTGCCGAGTCCAGCGCGTACTCCACGTTGAGGAGCTTGGCGTTCATCAGCTCCGCATCGCACGGCAGTCCGTTGTCCAGCAGATGCACCGCGTGGTAAGCGGCCAGACGCCCGGTCATCAGCCGGGACTGCATCTGACCGAGCTTGATCTTCACCGAGCCCAGTTCGCCCAGCGGTTTGCCGTACCGCTCGCGCTCGACGCAGAACCGGGTGGTCTCGTCCAGCAGGGCCTGGTGGATGCCGAGGGAGACCGCGGCGAGGTTGGCCCGCCCGTACAGCACGCTGGAGGAGTACGCGACAGCCAGGCCCTGGCCCTCCTCTCCGAGCAGGCTCGCGGCGGGGACCCGGCAGTTGTCGAAGACCAGCTCTCCGAAGCTGAAGCCGTGCAGTCCCATGGCCGGCTGCTGCTCCGCGAGGGAGAAGCCCGGGGTGCCGGCCTCGACGAGGAAGGTCGACAGCCCCTTGGAGCCGGGGCCGGTACGGACGACCACACCGTGCAGATCGCCGACGTGGCTGTTTCCGACGAAGACCTTGCGACCGTTGAGGATGTAGTCGTCGCCGTCCCGGACGGCGGTGCTCTCCATTCCCAGGACGTGGCCGCCCGACTGGGGTTCGGTCACCGCGATCGTCGGCAGGCAGTCACCGGTGGCGATCTGTGGCAGCCAGGTCTTCTTCTGCACCTCGTTGCCGAAGTGGATGATCTTGGCGACGCCGAGCTGGGAGGCCTGGACCATGGCCCCCATCGCTCCGCTCACCCGCGCGAGTTCCTCGATGATGATGGTCTTGGCCAGGTGTCCGGCCGCCATGCCGCCGTACGCCTCGTCAATCGTCGCCCCGATCCAGCCCTGCCGGGCGATGAGCCGGGACAGCTCATAGGAGACGGTGCGGGACTCCTCCATCTCTGTGATGCGGGGCCGAACTTCACGCTCGGCAAATGCGTGAACGCGATGGCGCAGATCCTGATGGTGGCGGTTGGCGAAATAGCGTTCCACGACGAGCCCTCCTCCGCGCTTCCCCCAAGTCCTGCGGACTCGGGGGTCGTTCGCCGGCAGCAGCGGTCCCGTTCACCAGATTGGCCGACCGCCATATCGTCTACAACCCAAGAGCCGCAGCCAAGATCGTTTTTCGGCTTTGGCTGAAACCCCCTGTGTTGTGTTCTGCGCCCAACTGTGCGATGTGAACGGTGAGTTGCTCACGTTCCGACCTGGATACGGCCGGTGTTGCGCGAGTCCGAGCGGATCTGTCGCGACCCCGCCACTGGCCTGCCCACCAGGCAATTGCCCGGCGGGCAGGCGACCGCGGGAGGCCCGCCGCGGGACGCGGTTGACCCCGCCGACTGAACGGCGGATCCCGGCACTCCGAATACTCTGCGTTTCAGCCGTGCCCGAACAGAGCTCGGGAGCACTTGGGGGCGCATTCAGGCGTCCGCGCGCCCCCGGCGCTGTCTCAAGGGGCTGGGGGACCCGGAGGGGCATGTGCCGACAGCGGACCGAAGACGAGTGCCGGGGCGCGCCGGGCCGGGGGGAGCCACGGCCGGGCGGGGCGGGAGCCTGGAGGGCGAACGGCACGACCGACCCGGGGAGCCGGGCGCCCGAGCCCAGAACGTCCGCTTACAGGGAAGTGATGTCCATCATCCGGACGTGCGGGGCAGTCAGCCTCTCCTCTGGGACGCCGGCCCGCGCCCGTCCCGACGGCGCGGTACGACCCGAGAGCGCGGCACGGGCCGTAGAGCGCGGCACGGGGCCTGGAGAGGGGCACGGGCGCGACGGCGCCGCCCCCCTGACCGGTGCCTGCCCGGCGGACCGTACGGACGCGCCGGAGGCCGTCGCGACGGCCATGCGGCACTCGGGTGCAGGTGCCGGGTGGCATTCCGCGCTTCGGGGGAACACGTCGGGGTGAACGAAGGAGGCCGACCCGATGTCCGACGACTACCGACCGCCACCCGGCCGCAACGAGACCCGGGAACAGCGGGCCGACCGGCTCTGGGCCGAACTGCTCCAAGAAGTGCGGGTCGTGCAGACCGGCGTACAGATCCTGCTGGCCTTTCTGCTCACCATCGCGTTCACACCGCGCTTCGCCGAGCTGGGCGATGTCGACCGAGGCATCTACGTGGTGACCGTGCTGCTCGGTGCGGCAGCGACCGGAGCCCTGATCGCCCCGGTCTCCTTCCACCGCATTGTCACCGGCCACCGCCTCAAGCCGGAAACCGTCGACTGGGCGTCCCGCTTCACCATGGCCGGGCTCGTCCTGCTGCTGGCCATGGTCGTCTCGGCACTGCTGCTGATCCTGCGCGTGGTCGTCTCCGCCCCGCTCGCCGTCTGGCTGGTCTGCGCGGCGCTCCTGTGGTTCGCGGGCTGCTGGTTCGTCCCCGCGATCTGGCTGCGGCGCCGGTCGCACGGTGACGGCTGAGCGGTGACGGCGGAACGACGCTGTCAGGACCCGGGGTCCGCCGGGACGCCGTGCCCGTTCTGGGCCGGGACGGTGTGTCCGTCCAGCCGGTACTGCTCGGACTGCAGCAGGAACATCTGCCGGAAGATCTTGGGTCCGGTGTGGTCGTCGGCCATGAGGGACGCGAAGCTCCCGCTCTCCACGAGCCGCCCGCCGTCGAGGACATGGATCACGTCGGCCGCCTGGACGCTGTGCAGCCGGTGGGTCACGAGAATGATCGTCTGCCCGTCGGAGGCGAGGTCGCGGATCTGCCGGAAGGCCTCGATCTCTGCGGCCGGGTCCATGCTGCTGGTCGGCTCGTCGCAGATGAGGATGTCGGCGGAGCGGTAGAACGCGCGGGCGAGGGCGAGGCGTTGCCACTGACCGCCGGAGAGGTCGACGCCCCCGTGGTAGCCGCGCTCGCAGAGCGTGTCCCAGCCGCGCGGGAGGTCGTCGATGACGGAGTGGGCGTCTGCGTACGCGGCGGCGGCCTCGAGCCGCCCGTTGTCGCCGAACCCGGACGGACGGCTGATGGCGACGTTCGCCCGGGCGGTGAACGGCCAGCGCTTGTAGTCCTGCAGGACCAGGGCGACATGGTCGAAGGCCTGGTCGCGGTCCAGCTCCATGAGGTCGGTGCCGTCCCAGCGGATATGGCCGCCGCTGGGGCAGTACAGGCCCGAGAGGAGCTTGCTGAGCGTGGTCTTGCCGCTGCCGTTCCGGCCGACCAGGGCGACCACCTGGCCACGCCGGATCGTGAGCGACACCCCGTTCAGGGCCGGGCCGTCGCGGTCGGGGTAGATGAAGGTGACATTGTCGAACTCGATCGTCTCCGGCGGCTCGGGCACGGGCACGCCGCCGCTGGGGATGGCCCGGCGTTCGGACTCCTCCCGCGCCCTGACCAGGTCGTTGAGGAAGAGCGACTGCTCGTACAGATGGTGGATGTTGGTGACCATCCGGCGCAGGCCGCTGGTCCCGTTGGCGATGGCGAGGGCGGCGGTGGCGCCGGCGGCGAGCGGCAGATGCCCGCTGGTGAGCAGCCAGCCCAGGACGGTGTACGTCAGGGCGGCGGTGATCCCGGAGAGCGCGGAGGTGGCCAGGTCCGTACCGGCCTCCTGGTGTGCCAGACGGGTCTGCTCCCGCTCGGCCTCGGCGGCCATCTGCTCGAACTGCTCGAGCAGGAACGAACCCGCGCCGTGCACCCGTAATTCGGGGGCCGCGCTCTGGGAGATCAGCAGCCGGCGCAGTGTGGCCTGCTGTCGTACGTGCTCGAGCCAGATCTGGATGGACTCGTAGTTGCGGCGCGCGGCCCGGACGGTGCCCCATGCCTTGGGGACGACGACGGCCAGCAGCAGGGGCATCAGGACGGGATGGAGGAAGCCGAGGACGCCGGCTGCCGCGGCCAGAGCCATCAGCGCCTCCGCGATGCCGAGGGTGTGCCCGATCAGCCGCCGCGCCGCGTCCTGGCCGTGCTGTCCCGAGTCGAGCATGGTGTGGAAGTCGGCCCGCTCGATGTGCTCCATCTCCACCCGGATGACCTTGGTGAGCATGCTGACCGCCGCGATGCGCTCGACCTTCGGCTCCAGTCGCCCCGCGGCACCGAAGGAGAGAGCGCGGAGGGTGGCGGCCAGCGCGCTCGCGGCCGCGACCCACAGCAGGGACGGCAGCGCCTCCCGTACGCGCTCGGCGGTCGGGCCCGCCGAGAACAGACCGATCAGCACCCGGTTGGTGGCCAGCAGCCCGAAGGCGGTGGCGGCGCCCTGGCCGAGCTGGGCCGCAGCCACCGCGAGCAGCGCGCGCCGGTCGGCCTGCCAGGCCAGAGCGACGGTCAGGCCGATCAGGCGCGGAAGCTGACGGAGGATCGCCAGGAACGTCACGTCCAGCCGTGCTCCTTCATGGGTGGTCCAGCCCCAGGATGCCTTGAGCCGCCCGCCGAACAGCAGTTGCTCGGGCGGGATCGTCGGGGTGTGTGCCGCGCGGGTGCGCCGCAGCCACGTCATGCGGCACCTCCGGTGTTCGTACGGGGTTGCACTGCGCCTCCTCGGATTGACGCCCGGATCGGACGGGTGCTCGGGAAAACGACGCCCGATCGGGGCCGTCACGGCCTTTGAGGGGCGTTCCCTCGGCCAAAAGTTCGATCAAAGGCAACGGGCCCGTCAGCGGCGGCCGGCCGCGGACGGGCCTGCGGAGCTATTCACCCGCGCGTGGCGGCCCACCCGATCCGGGTCTTGCGTTGCGGTCGTGAACGGCCGCCGGAGTCAGCGGGAGGCGTGTTCGTGGAGAAGGGCGCGCATGTCCTGATGGAAGGCCTCGTAGCGCTGTCTGAGCTCCGCTCCGGGCCAGTCGGCGGGGAGCAGTTCCGAGGGCAGCAACGGATCCGCGAGCAGATGGCGCAGCATCGCGGCCGCAGCGGTGAACTCCCCCGCCGGTCCTGATGCCTGATCGAGGGCGGCCGTCAGAGCACGGGCCCGGTCGGCCCAGCCGGCCGGATCCCAGAGCGCCGCCGCGAGCCCGGCCGCGTCCTGGACCGGGGCACCCGTCAGCAGAGTGCACTGCTCTTCGACGACGGGCGGGCGCGGGAGCAGGAGGTTGGCGGGGCGGAGCCAGGTGCCCTCGCGCAGTTCGGCCAGCCGCAGATCGGTCATCGCCTGGCGCAGCGCGGACCGGTCCGCGGCCGGACGGCGCTCGGTGGTGACGACGGCGATGTCCCAGCTGCCGTCCCAGGGACGGGTGCGGGGGTCCAGGCCGGCGTCCTGGCGGGCCTGGCGCTCCAGGAGGCGGGCGGCCAGCCAGTAACCGCCGTCGCGCTGGTCGAGGTCGCCGGCCGCGACCATCCGGGAGAGCGCCACGCGGATGGTCCCCTCCGCGATCCCGAAGAGCTCGCCCACCCGGATCAGGGAACGTACGGGCAGGTGGGGCGGGTGATGCCCCAGCAGGGTGCTGAGCATCACCGATCGGGCCGTGAGCGGCCGCAGTCGAGGAGTCCCGTTGTCGTCCATGCCGGCAGAACCCTATCCACCCGGTGCCGTTACAGCCTTTCAGCGCGTGTATCAAAAGTGTAATGTCCGAGAGGGCGACGAGCCCGCAGCGCCAGTCCTCCGGAGGTTGCCGTGAGTGCCACACATGAAGTCCTCAACCAGGCCCCGCCGCTGACCGGGTTCAGCGCCGCGGACGATCCGGCGCTGCTGGAGGCTCTGCGGCGCGAGGGAGCGGGGTGGGGCGAGCAGCCGGTACGCGACCTGGGAGCCCTGGCGGGCTCGGAAGAGGTGCAGGAGTGGGCGCGGACGGCCGAGGAGCACCCGCCCCGGCTGCGTACCCACGACCGCTTCGGGCACCGTATCGACGAGGTCGAATTCCACCCGGCGTGGCATCGGTTGATGACCGTCGCCGTCGAGAACGGGCTGCACGCGGCACCCTGGGCCGAGCCCCGCCCCGGCGCGCATCTGGTCCGTGCCGCGCAGTTCTACGTCTGGTCCCAGGCCGAGGCGGGCCACGGCTGCCCCGTCTCCATGACCTACGCCGCCGTCCCGGCCCTGCGCGCCCAGCCGGAGCTGGCCGAGGCGTACGAACCGCTGCTCAGCGCCCGCCGTTACGACTTCGGGCTGCGGCCGCCGCTCGGCAAGGCGGGTCTGATCGCCGGGATGTCGATGACGGAGAAGCAGGGCGGCTCGGATGTGCGGGCCAACACCACCGAGGCGGTCCCGGCGGCCGACGGCTCGTATCTGGTCACCGGGCACAAGTGGTTCACCTCGGCCCCGATGAGCGATGTGTTCCTCACCCTGGCCCGGACACCGGAGGGCCTGACCTGCTTCCTGCTGCCCCGGGTGCTGCCCGACGGCACCCGCAACCGGATGCATCTGCAGCGGCTCAAGGACAAACTGGGCAACCGCTCGAACGCCTCGGCCGAGATCGAGTACGACGAGGCCGTGGCCTGGCCGGTCGGCGAGCCGGGACGCGGAGTGCGGACCATCGTGGAGATGGTCAACATGACCCGGCTGGACTGCGTGATCGGCAGTGCGGCGGGGATGCGGGCCGGGCTGCGCCAGGCACTCCACCACACCGCGCACCGGCGGGCGTTCGGCTCCGAACTCATCGACCAGCCACTGATGCGCAATGTGCTGGCCGATCTCGCGGTGGAGTCCGAGGCCGCGACTGTCCTGGCGCTGCGGCTGGCGGCGGCCGTGGACCACGCGCAGGCCGGGGACGAGTCGGAGTCGGCACTGCGCAGGCTGGGTCTGGCGGTGGGCAAGTACTGGGTGTGCAAGCGGGGCAGCGCGCACGCCGCGGAGGCCCTGGAGTGCCTGGGCGGCAACGGGTACGTCGAGGAGTCCGGTTTGCCGAGGCTCTACCGGGAGGCGCCGCTGCTGTCGATCTGGGAGGGCTCGGGGAACGTCGCGGCGCTCGATGTTCTGCGGGCGCTGGGCAGGGAACCCGTCGCGCTGGACGCCTTCCTCGCCGAGGTGGATCTGGCCGCCGGAGCCGACCGGAGGCTGGACGCGGCGGTCGCCCGGGTCCGCGCCGCCCTTCCGGAGTTGGCCGATCCGACCCGCGCGCAGCTGCGGGCCCGCCGGCTGGCCGAGGAGATGGCGCTGGTGCTCCAGGGCAGCCTGCTTGTACGGCACAGCGACCCGGCGGTCGCGGACGCGTTCTGCGCCTCCCGGCTCGGCGGGGACTGGGGCAACGCGTTCGGGACGCTGCCGGGCGGCACGGACCTGGGACCGATCCTGGAAAGGGCCGGGTCCAAGGGCGTCTCCTGAGCGTCAGCCGCTCCGCGGGCCCCGGCCTCCGTATCCCTGCGGCCTCGCGGGCCCCGGCCTCCGTATCCCTGCGGCCCCGTGAGGCCGAGGCTCCGTAGCCCTGCGGCCCCGTGAGGCCGAGGCTCCGTATCCCTGCGGCCCCATGAGGCCGAGGCTCCGTAGCCCGAGGCTCGTGGGGCGGCGCACTGTGGGGCCGTTGACGTGCTCCGGGGCCCGGCCGTGTTTCCGGCCGGGCCCCGGAAGGCCGATCACAGCGGGGTCAGTCGATTCCCCTCAGGATGTGGGACTCCGTCGGGTCGTCCTCGTAGCCTGCCAGCCGGATCGGCGCGGATCTCGCCCAGACGTCGAGACTCCGCACCTCCTTGTTCCGGCCGTGCCGCTCCGTGCGTTCAGGGGGCTGATCCCGTTTCGTTTTCTCGGATGTCACCGCGCACACTCCTTCGCGTCGGGTGAACCGGACGTGCCGACCCCGTACTCGACCGGGCGCCGCACGCCCGGTGGGGCTGAGGAAAGGGCAGTTCGGACGCGGTGGCGCCGGATTACGCATCCGGGATCACAGCCATGGTGGCCGGCGTTTTCCCGGGACGGGCCGAGGGTGTCGGTGCTTCCCAAAGAGGCTGTCCGTCGAACACCAGATTAGCGACCTCCGCGCCTCCGCGCGCGCCAAATCTCCCCGCCACCGACCACGCTCCGCTTACGCCCCTGCTCAGAGGGATCCCATTACCCGAATCGGACTGCTTTCTCCTCGAGGGCACACCCGGCGTTACCGGGTCCGGTCACAGGGAACCCGTGGTGCATGTCGCAGGCGGAACTGACACACGAGTCGTACTGGATGGCTTCGACGGAGAGCACCGCTCACCCGTCGCTGGAGACCGATCTGGAGGTGGACGTCGTCGTCATCGGCGGCGGTATCGCCGGACTGTGCACCGCGTGGGAGCTGAAACGCGCGGGCGCGGACGTCGCCCTGCTGGAGGCGGACCGCATCGGCTCAGGCGTGACGGGCTACACCAGCGCCAAGCTGACCTCGTTGCACAGCCTGGCCTATACGCGGCTGAGGGAGGACCACGGGCCGGAGAGCGCCCGGCTGTACGCCGAGTCGCATCAGGACGCCATCGGGCACGTGGAACGCGTCTGTGCCGACCTGGGGGCCGACGCCGAGCTGGAGCGGGTCCCGGCCTACACGTATATGGAGTCGGCGGAGCGGGTCGGGGAGATCCGGGCCGAGGCCGAGGCGGCGCGCGAGGCGGGGCTGCCCGCGTCCTTCGTCACGGAGACCGACCTGCCGTTCCCCGTCGCGGGCGCCGTGCGCGTGGCCGACCAGATGCAGTTCCACCCGCGGAAGTTCCTGCTCGCCCTCGCCCGGGACCTGGCAGACCGGGGCGGGCACATCTTCGAGCGCAGCCGCGCGGTCGGCCTGCACGACGGCGCCCGGTGCCGTGTCACCACCGAGAGCGGAGCCACCGTCGTGGCGCGCGACGTGGTCGTGGCAACCCACTATCCGATCTTCGACCGGGCCATGTTGTTCACCCGGCTCAAGCCGCGCCGCGAGCTGGTCGCCGCCGCCGTTCTCCCGGCCGAACGCGCCCCGGCCGGGATGTACATCACCCCTGAGCAGCACACCCGCTCGGTGCGCGGCGCGCCCCTGCACGCGGACGGGCAGCGGCTGCTGATCGTCACCGGCGAGAGCTTCACGCCCGGAACGGGCGAGGCGGAGGAACGGTTCGAGCGGCTGGCCGCCTGGACACGGAGCCGCTTCCCGGAGGCCCGTCTCGGCTACCGGTGGGCGGCCCAGGACAACGACACCACCGACGGGGTGCCGTACATCGGGCACAGCCACCCCGGCACCCAGCATGTGTACGTGGCCACCGGGTTCGGCGGCTGGGGTCTGAGCGGCGGGGTGCTGTCCGGCCGGCTGCTCGCCGCCCACATCACGGGAAGCCCGCGGCCGCCCTGGACGGAGCTGTACGACCCGCGGCGGCTTCCCCGTCTGCGGGAGGCCTCGGCACTGCTGGGGCAGCAGGCGTTCGTCGCCAAGCACTTCGTCGGCGACCGGCTGCACACCTCGCATGTCGACTCGGCCGCGGACATCCCGCCGGGCAGCGGCGCCGTCGTACGGATCCGGGGGCAGCGCTGCGCCGTGTACCGCGACGAGTCCGGCGCCGTCACGGCGGTGTCCGCCCGGTGCACACACCTCGGCTGCCTGGTGCAGTTCGACGCCGGCGAACGCGCCTGGGAGTGCCCGTGCCACGGCTCCCGGTTCGCCCCCGACGGCTCGGTCCTCCACGGCCCGGCCACCCGGCCCCTGGAGCCCCGCCGGCTGCCGGAGTGAGCCACCGGAATCGGAGTGAGTCCAGGGGTGGCGTCCGGGCCGATCCGGGCGGAGGGTGGAGGGACGGAGCGATGTGTGCGGGAACGAGGTGAGCGGCCGTGCCGGCCACGACTCGGGTGGTCCAGGGTGCGCCGTGCTGGGTGAGCCTGATGGCGCACGACCTGGAGGCCGCCCAGGAGTTCTACGCCTCCGTACTCGGATGGCAGTACAAGCCCGGCTTCCAGGGGCAGGGCAGCTATGTGGTCGCGCTCGCGCACGGGGCACCGGTGGCCGGGCTGGGGGCCACCGCGCGGACCATGGGGTTCCCGGTGTCCTGGACCGCCTACTTCGCGGCTGACAGTGCCGACCTGGTGGCGGAGCGCGTCCGTGAGCGCAGTGCCACGGTCGCGGTGGGGCCGATGGAGTTCGGCAAGGGCCGGGTGGCATGGGCCGCCGACCCGGAGGACGCGGTCTTCGGGATCTGGGAGGGCGAGGTCGACCCGGACTGGAGGGTGGGCCGCAAATCCGGGGCTCCGGCGTGGCTGGAGCTGCGCACCCGGGACCCCTTCGCCTCCGCCCTGTTCTACGGCGGCGTCTTCGACTGGGACGCGCAGAGCGACGAGAACATCGACGTCCGGTACGAGGACGACCGGGTGGTCCTGCGTATCGCCGGACACACCGTGGCCGACCTGCGCGGCGGGGCCCTGGGATCCGCACCCGATCCGCACATACGGCCGCAGTGGCACACCTACTTCCGCGTCGACGACATCGAAGCGGCGGTCCGCCATGCCGCCGATGCGGGCGGCGCGGTGATATCACCGCCGCGCGACTCGCACTTCGGCCCCATCGCGACGCTCCGGGACCCCGAGGGCGGCCTGTTCCACCTCGCGTGCGGCGACCTCTGAGCGCCCGACGGAATCGGGCCTGCCGGAATCGGGCCTGCCGGAATCGGGCCTGCCGGGTCTGTCCAGCACCGGCGATCAGGTTTCCCCGTGCCCCTGGAGGTGATCCGTGCGATCGCATCCGCCGGCCCCACGATCTTCATCCAGCCACCCTCTCCCGGCGTGTCCCGTCGCGCTTCCCGTGCCAGGTCAGAGCCCTGATCACGGCTGCCTCGGAGATCGGTCGGCGAACTCTGCCGGAACATCACGCGTCCAGCGCCGGACCGTCCTGACAAAGACCGCCGGAATCGGTAGCCGACCTGCGTAGATTGGCCGTATGACCCGAGACCTGGACCGGCGCTACCGGCGAGCGTGCGAGCAGAATCTGACGTACGCGCAGACCGGGGCGACACTCGGCCCGTCCCTGCCCGCCGGGTTCGCGCATCTGCGCCGCAAGGTGCGCCTCGGCGAGGGGCGGGAAGTCTTCGAACAGGCCGGGGCGTACGTGCTGGCGTGGGGTGTGCAGCGCGGTGCCGGGTTCGATGTGCACCCGGTGTCGCCTCCGGCGCCCGGGGGCACCGCGCTGGTCACCACCCGCCTTCCCGGGCTGCGGTACCCCCGTCTGGTGGTCCCCTGCCGCGTGGTGTGGACGGTGGCCGAGGCGCGCCGGGTCGGCTTCGCGTACGGCACGCTGCCCGGGCACCCGGAGAGCGGTGAGGAGTCGTTCGTCGTCACCTACGACGAGCGCGGCGACGTGTGGTTCGAGGTGTCGGCCTTCTCCCGCCCCGCCACCTGGTACGCGCGGCTGAGCAGCCCGGTGACCCGGCTGATGCAGCACGCCGCGGCCACGCGCTATCTGCGCGCGGTCACGGCCTCGGTGGCCGGTCGCGCCACCCCGCGCTGACGGACCTCACCGGCCGGCCTCACCGGCGGACCTCGCCGCGGGCACACGGCCGGGCCGGGCACACCGGCGGCCTCACTGATACGGCACTGATACGGCGCGCCGCGTGACGGGCATGGATCGGGCATGACCATCCTCCTCGGAACCAGCGGGTGGCAGTACAAGGACTGGCGTGACGTCCTCTACCCGGCGGACCGGCCGCAGCGGCTGTGGCTGGAGGAGTACGCCCGCAACTTCGCCACCGTCGAGAGCAACAACGCGTTCTACCGGCTGCCCAGCGAGGAGAACTTCGCCGCCTGGCGGGACCGGACCCCCGAGGGCTTCGTCATGGCCGTCAAGGCCAGCCGCTACCTGACGCACATCAAGCGGCTCCGCGACCCTCAGGAGCCGGTGCGCCGGCTGATGTCGCACGCCTCCGGGCTCGGCTCCCGGCTGGGACCCGTACTGCTCCAGCTGCCGCCCACGCTGCGCGCGGACCCCGGGCTGCTGGACACCTGCCTGGACTGCTTCCCCTCCGGCACGCGGGTGGCCGTCGAGCCCCGTCACGACTCGTGGTGGACCGCGGAGGTCCGTACGGTGCTGGAGCGGCGGGGCGCCGCGCTGTGCTGGGCGGACCGGGGCTCCCGGCCGGTCACGCCCCTCTGGCGGACCGCCGACTGGGGCTATCTGCGGCTCCACGAGGGCCGCGCCGAACCGTGGCCGCGCTACGGCCGCCGGGCGCTGCGCACCTGGGCGGAACGGATCGCCGACACCTGGCCCGAAACGGCGGATGTCCATGTGTACTGCAACAACGACCCCGGCGGCGCGGCCGTCCACGACGCCATCACCTTCGCCCGGGAAGCCTCCGCCGCGGGGCGCACGGTGAGCCGTGCACCCTCCGGGCGCGGCTCCGGCCGCTGACCGCGGGGCCGGGATACATATCTGCGGTCGCACGGGCCGGGCGGCGGATCGGCTCGAGGCGGACCGGACCGGACCCGACCGGACGAGGCGGGGTGAGACAGGAAGTGAGGCACGAAGTGAGGCAGGCGATGGCCCGTAAGCGCGTAGTGGTCTCCGGGGACGTGCAGGGCGTGTTCTTCCGCGACACCTGCCGTCGCACGGCGCTCCAGAACGGCGTCGCCGGGTGGGTGCGGAATCTGCCGGACAGAACGGTCGAAGCCGTATTCGAAGGGGACCCGGAGCGCGTGGAGAAGATGGTCGAGTGGGCGCAGCACGGTCCGCCCACGGCGATCGTCGACGCGGTGTCGGTGAAGGAGGAGCAGCCGGAGGGGCTGACAGCGTTCGAGATCCGGCCCACGCCCTGGAGTTCCGGCACGTGAGGAGGCGAGTGGGCCGCCCGGTGGCATCCTGATGGTGTGCACGCATCGGCACTGCGCCTTCGTTTCCCTCACGAGCTGCGGATGTTCCTGCCGTCACGCCACCGGTCCGGCGAGGTCCGGGTGACGCCCGACGGGACGTCCACGCTCGGCCATGTCGTGGAGTCGCTGGGCGTTCCGCTGCCGGAGGTCGGCTCGCTGCTCGTGGACGGCCGGCCGGTTCCCGCCTCGTACCGCCCGCGTGCCGGCGAGGTCGTGGAGATCCGTGCGGTGCGACGGCCGCAGGAAACGCGGCCCGAGCCGCTGCGCTTCGTTCTCGACGTCCACCTCGGCGCGCTGGCCCGGCAGCTGCGGCTGGTCGGCGTGGACACCGCGTACCGCAACGACATGGACGACGACGCGCTGATCGAGCAGGCGAACGCCGAGCGCCGGGTGCTGCTGACCCAGGACCGAGGGCTGCTGCGGCGCAGGGCGCTGTGGCTGGGCGGGTATGTGCGCGGTGGGCAGCCGGACCGGCAACTCGCCGATGTCCTGGAGCGGTTCGAGCCGCCGCTCGCCCCGTGGACCCGGTGCATGGCGTGCAACGCGCTGCTCGCGCCCGTCGACAAGAGCGAGGTGGAGCATCTGCTCCGGCCCGGCACGCGCCGTACGTACGACACCTTCATGCGCTGCCGGGACTGCGGCCGTGTCTACTGGCGGGGCGCGCACAGCCGCCGGCTGGAGCGGATCGTCCGGGCGGCTCGGCGTATCGCAGCGCTGACGGTGGTCTCCGCGATGGCGGCGGTCGGCCTCGCCGCGTGCACGGACTCGGGATCCGAGCAGGAGCCCGCCCCCACGCAGCAGACCCAGGGCGTGTCCCCCTTCACCGGTCTCCGCGCGGCGCCCGGCCCCGTTCTGGCGGTCAAGATCGACAATGTCCCTCCGGCACGTCCGCATACCGGTCTCGGCGCGGCCGACATCGTCTACGTGGAGCAGGTCGAGGGCGGGCAGACCCGGATGCTCGCGGTGCTCTCGTCCCGGCTGCCCGCCGAGCTGGGGCCGGTACGCAGCGCGCGCGAATCGGATCTCGAGCTGCTCGCGCAGTTCGGCCGGCCCGCGCTGGCGTACTCCGGGGCGCAGTCCAAGCTCAGGCCGCTGATCACGGCCGCCCCGCTGTACGCCCTGCCTCCGGGGGAGGCTCCCGGGGCCTACTTCCGCGGCAGCGACCGGCCCGCGCCGCACAACCTCTATGTGCGGCCCGGCCGGCTCCTCGCCGAGGCACCCCGCGCGGAGAAGGCGTCGGACATCGGCTTCCGGTTCGGGTCGGCCCCCGAGGGCGGGCGGAATGCGGCCGAGGAGACCGTCCGGTATCCGGCCGCCCGGTTCTCCTTCAACTGGTCGCCGGGCGTGAAGCGTTGGCTGGTGTCGATGGACGGAACAGCGGCGAGCACCACCGACGGCGGGCGGTCCTCCGCGGCGACCGTCGTGATCCAGCACGTCACCGTCCGCACGTCGCAGTTCCAGGACCGGTCGGGAAGCGTCTCGCCGTACACCGAGAGCGTGGGCAGCGGAACGGCGCTGGTCCTGCGCGACGGCAAGGCCTACGACGCCCGGTGGAGCCGCAACGGGAAGGAGAGCGGCACGGAGTTCACCACACCCTCCGGGGACCGGCTGAACTTCGCCCGGGGCCCGGTCTGGGTGCTGCTCACCGGCCGATGAGGCGGACCGGCATCGCTTACCCGCCACCGTGGCGGGTAGTCAACTGTTATGACGATCAAGGGTGTTGACGTAGCTTCCTATCAACCGACGGACTACAGCACGAAGGGCCTCGACTTCGTCTTCATCAAGATCACGGAGGGCAGGTCGTACACGAATCCCAAGTGGGTCGCCCAGCGCAGCACCGCGCGCGAGGCCGGGCTGGTCACCGGGTTCTACCACTTCATTCGCTCCGGCAGCATGAGCGAGCAGGCCGACTACTTCCTGTCGAGGATCAAGCTCGCCGCCGGTGACATGCTGGCGCTCGACTGGGAGGACGCCGGCGTCAGCAACGCGCAGAAGGACTCCTGGATCAAGTACGTGCAGCGCAAGCGGCCGGACCACCGCGTGCTGCTCTACTGCAACCGGTACTTCTGGCTCAACCGCGACACGACGTCGTTCGCCGGCGACGGCCTGTGGATCGCGGATCACAACGGCAAGCCCGGGCATCCGGGCATCAAGGCCACGTGGCGCTTCCACCAGTACACGACTCATCCGCTGGACACGAACCTCGGCAGGTTCGACGACCGCGCCGACCTGCGCGACTGGGCCACCAAATGATGACCGGACAACCCGCTCCCGGCCCGCCGACCGGGAGCGGGTCTTGTCGGTTCTAGCCGACCTTCTCGATCCGAGCGTTCCGGATGAGGAACTTGCCGGCCTCGCGGACCTCTTCGAAGGCCGCGTTGTTCAGGAGCGCACAACTCCCCGACCCCGACGTCACGTCCACGGTGGTCGACTTGTTGTTGTCCAGGTTGGTGACCTTCAGCGTGGTCCCGACGGGGAACTCGCCGCTGGAGGCGGCAGGCGCCCCTCCTTCGCCGGAGAGCGTCACCGTCGATCCCTCGCAGACCACCTCGCCGGCTGCCGCGCCACCTCCCTGACCGGCCTCCTCACCGGCCGCGGCGCCACCTTCCTCACCGGCCGCAGCGCCGCCCTCCTCACCGGCTGCCGCGCCACCTTCCTGACCGGCTTCCTCACCGGCCGCCGCGCCGCCTTCCTGACCGGCCTCCTCACCGGCCGCAGCGCCACCCTCCTCACCGGCTGCCGCGCCACCTTCCTGACCGGCTTCCTCACCGGCCGCCGGCGGCGCCTCCTCCGGCGGTGCAGCCGCGTCACCGCCGCCATCGCTGCACCCGGCCGCCTTGCGTTGCACCTCTATCTGTTTGATCACGTCCTGCCGGTTGGCGATCTTGGCAGCCGAACTGGCGTCCGGGTTCGCCTGCTGGTCCGCGATGAACTGCTGGTTGTTGCTCAGCGCTTTGTCCAGGCCGTCACAGGCGACCGATGCCTGGCTGGTGCCCGTCATCACGACAGCGACGCCACCGACCAGCGCCGCGGCGCTGACCGCCACAACGATCTTCTTCTTCCGGCTGACAGTTCTCTTTCGGGACACTGGCCACTCCTGCCCTCGATGGTGAAGAACCACGGTCGGAATCGATCCGTGTTGCCATGGAGAACGTGACGGTTCCCGAAGTTGCTCAGAATCGACAAAGAGATGTAGCGACCCGCAGGAGCCGGAGGGTGCATCTCTGTCGGGAATCGGCCAAGATTCCTGCGACCGAGCCGTTACCGATCGCGACCGAGTCACGGCAGACTGCTTCCGCAGCACCACCAGCCAGGACCGACCACTGCGCATCCCACGTTTCCAAGGGACCATGGAGGCATTGCGGCGATGAGGATGGGCAACCGAAAGAGGTGCCCAGGATGAGACACACGGATCCTCGGAAGGCCGGCCCCGGCCAGAACTCGGCCCCTGCGCCGTCCGCGCCAGGGGGTCTGCTGGATGCCCTGGGTGTCGCCGCCGTCGTCCTGGACGCCAAAGGGCGGATCGCTCTGTGGAGCCCCTCGGCCGAGGAACTGTTCGGCTACAGCGCGGAGGAGGCGCTGGGCGAGTACGGGGCTGCGCTCATGGTCGACGAGAAGCACGCGCCACTGGTCAAGGAGCTCTTCGGCCAGGTACTGGAGGGTGCCAGCTGGGCAGGCGGCTTCCCGATCCGCGTCAAGGGCGGCGGCAGCCGGCTCGTCGAGTTCCGGAACATGCGGATGCTCGACGAGAAGAAGAACGTCTACGCCCTGGGCATCGCCACCGACCAGGTCACGCTGCGCACGCTGGAGACCGACCTCGCGCTGTCCATGCGGCTGATCAGCCAGTCGCCGATCGGCCTCGCCGTACTCGACACCGAACTGCGCTACGTCCTGGTCAACCCCGCGCTGGAGCGCATCAACGGCATGCCCGCCGACGAGCATCTCGGCCGGCGGGTGGCGGATGCCCTGCCCTTCCTGGACGTGGCGGCCATCGAGTCCGCGACCCGCCAGGTGCTGGCCACCGGAACGCCGCTGCTGGACCAGTACGTGGTCGGCCGCACCCCCGAGGATCCGGCGAAGGACCACGCCTGGTCGGTGTCCTACTACCGGCTGGAGGACACCGGGGGGCAGGTTCTCGGCGTCGCGATATCCGTGATCGACGTCACCGAGCGACATCGCGCGACCACGGAGATGAACCGGGCGCGGCAGCGTCTCGCCCTCATAGCCGACGCCGGTATGCGCATCGGCACCACACTCGACCTCCGCCACACGGCCCGGGAGTTGGCCGAGGTGGCCGTGCCCCACCTCGCCGACGTGGCCGCGGTGGACATCCTGGACGCGATCCTCAGCGACCGGCACAACGCCTCGGCACCGGCCGACGGAGGCAGCAGCGGCCCCGCCGTGTTCCGCGCACTCGCGGTGAAGTCCGCCTACCACACGGTGGCCTCGCGGGCCCCGGACCCGGCCGGCAACGTCGCACGCTACGACCCAGACCGCCTGATCACCCAGGTCGTGAACTCGGGCGACCCCATCCTCGTCCCGCATCTGGACGAGGATTCGCTGCGCCGAGTGGCGCGGGACGACGCTTCCGCTGCCCTGCTGGCCCGCGCCGGGGCCCACTCGTACCTCGGGGTGCCGCTGATAGCCCGGGGCAACGTCATCGGCACACTGAGCCTGATACGGGCCCGCACCCAGGCGCCCTTCGACGAGGACGACCAACTGCTCGCCGGCGAGCTCGCGGCGCGCGCGGCCATCAGCATCGACAACGCCCGGCTGTACCGGAACGAGCGCCGTACCGCGCTCGCGCTGCAACGCAGCCTGCTGCCCCGGAGGCCGCCACGCCAGCCCGGGATGGAGGTCGCCTACCGGTACCAGCCCGCGGGGTCCACGCACGAGGTCGGCGGGGACTGGTTCGACGTCCTGCCGCTGTCCGGGGACAGGACCGCGCTGGTCGTCGGAGACGTCATGGGCAGCGGCATCACGGCCGCGGCGACCATGGGCCAGCTGCGTACCGCCACCCGCACCCTCACCGCCCTGGACCTGGAGCCGGAGGACGTTCTGCGGCATCTGGACGATGTCGCCAACGGGCTGGACCAGGCCTTCGCCACCTGCGTGTACGCCAGTTACGACCCGCACTCGCGCCGCTGCACCATCTCCACCGCCGGCCATCTGCCGCCGGTACTGGTGCATCCGGACGGCCGGGCGGAGATCATCGATGTTCCGACGGGCGTCCCCCTCGGCGTCGGGGGCATCCCGTTCGGCACGACGGAACTCGACCTCACCCCCGGCAGCCGGCTGGTGCTCTACACCGACGGCCTCGTCGAGACGCGGGACGACCCCATCGACGCGCGCCTCCAGGCCCTGGTGCGGATGCTGACCGGCCCGCGGCACTCGCTGGAGCGGACCTGCGACCTGCTGCTCCACTCCGTACGCGATCCCGACGGCCACGACGATGTCGCGCTGCTCGTCGCGGAGGTCCGGGCCAACTGGGACATGCATTCAAGAAGTTGACGTGCGCGGGCCATTGACGCACTTCTTGTCTTCACTTAAACCATCCTGAGAGCGCTCTCATGCATTTCCTCCCCTCTCAGGAGGTCTTCCCCCATGAGCACAAGCAGCGTCACTCAGGCGCCCCCTGCGCCGCCGCCCCGCAGGCGCAGAGCCTTCCTCGCCGCCCTGACCGCGACCGCCCTCGCCCTGGCCGGGCTCGCCGCGCTCACCGCGGCTCCGGCCCGGGGCGCCGTACCGCCCGCCCCCGGCTGGGATCTGCGGTGGAGCGACGACTTCAACGGACCGGACCGCTCCCTGCCGTCGTCCGCCGACTGGCAGATCGACACCGGTCACTCGTACCCCGGCGGCCCCGGCAACTGGGGCACCGGTGAGGTCCAGAACTACACCTCCTCCCCCGACAACGTGAGCCTGGACGGGTCGGGCAATCTGCGGATCACCCCGCTCCGGGACGGCGCGGGCAACTGGACCTCGGGCCGCATCGAGACCCGCCGCGCCGACTTCAAGGCCCCGGCCGGAGGAGCCCTGCGCATCGAGGGCCGCATCCGGATGCCGGATGTCACCGGCAACGCGGCCCTCGGCTACTGGCCCGCCTTCTGGGCTCTCGGCTCCCCGTACCGCGGCAACTACTGGAACTGGCCCGGCATCGGCGAGTTCGACATCATGGAGAACGTCAACGGGATCAACTCCGTGTGGGGCGTGCTGCACTGCGGCGTCAACCCCGGCGGGCCCTGCAACGAGACCACCGGTATCGGCGCCAATCGCCCCTGTCCCGGCGCCAGTTGCCAGTCCGCCTTCCACACCTACCGCTTCGAGTGGGACCGCAGCAGCAGTCCCGACGAGCTGCGCTGGTACGTCGACGACCAGCTGTTCCACAGCGTCGACCAGAACCGCGTGGACGCCGGGACGTGGTCGAACATGACCGAGCACGCGGGCTACTTCATCCTGCTCAACCTCGCCATCGGCGGCGCCTTCCCCGACGCGCTGGCCGGGAAGACACCGACTGCCGACACCGTCCCGGGACGCCCCATGCTGGTCGACTACGTCGGCGTCTGGACCCGCGGTGCCGGTTCCACGACACCGCCCACCAGCGAGCCGCCCACCGACCCGCCGTCCGGCTCGGCGACGCTCCATCTGCGATCGGGCGGGACGCTGGGAGACGCCGCCGCCTCCTCCGGTACGGCCACCCTGGCGTCGGCGGGCGGCGCCAACCACGACGGGACACCGCACCAGCCGCAGACCTTCGTCTCCTCGGGCATCACCCGCAAGTACACCGGAGGCGGGGCGCAGTTCGACCTGTTCGTGGACGCGGGCACCTCGGTGGCCAACGGGCAGCAGGTACGCCTCTCGTACGACCTGACCGGTGACGGCAGTTGGGACCGTACGGAGACCTACCACTACTTCGCCACCGACCCGGTCGCCGGGTACGAGCACTACACCCAGGGCCGCGGTCTGAAGTCGGCCACCGGGAGTCCGGGCGATCTGGTGAACGGCAAGGTCCGGGTCGAGGTCTGGAACGCCATCGGCAACGCCCCCAGCACCCTGGGCACCGGCGACAGGTCCTTCGTCCGGATCCCGTTCGGCTGAGCGGGAGGAATGATGCGACGCGTCCGGCACGGCGGAGGTGCGCCGCCGCGTCGTCGACTGCGTCAACGCCGGCTGCATCTGCGGCGGCGACGGGAGGCCGATCCAGCGGTAGCGGTCCCCGGCCCGGCCCCCATGCCCCTCCCTGCGTAGCGTGGCAGGTACGGGTGTGGGGGCACGGTCTCAGCTCCGGGGGGCGGTGGGGCCGTGCCAGATCGTGGTGATGTTGCAGAACTCGCGCATGCCGTGGCCGGACAGCTCGCGCCCGAAGCCGGAGCGCTTCACGCCGCCGAAGGGGAATCCCGGGTGCGAGGCGGTCATTCCGTTGAAGTAGACGCCGCCGGCCTCCACGTCCCTTGCGCAGCGCTCCTGTTCGGCCGCGTCCTGGGTCCACACGTTGGAGCTGAGGCCGAAGGGGGTGTCGTTGGCCACCCGCAGCGCTTCGTCCAGATCCGCGACGCGGTAGAGGGTGGCGACCGGGCCGAACGCCTCCTCGTAGTGGATGCGCATGTCCGGGGAGATGTCGGCCAGCACCGTCGGCTCGTAGAACCAGCCCGCGGTCCGGTTCTCGGGCCGGCCGCCACCGCACAGGACCGTCGCGCCGAGCCCCCGCGCGTCGTCGACCAGTTCCTCCAGGTCGCGCCTGCCCTGCTCGCTGGAGAGCGGGCCGACGTCGGTGGCCTCCTCCAGCGGGTCGCCCACCGTCAGGGCCGACATGTGCTGGACGAAGTGGGCGGTGAAGGCGTCGTAGACATCCGTGTGCACGATGAAGCGCTTGGCCGCGATGCAGGACTGCCCGTTGTTCTGCACTCGGGCGGTCACCGCCGTCCGCGCGGCCTTGTCGAGGTCGGCGGAGGGCAGCACCACGTACGGGTCGCTGCCGCCCAGCTCGAGCACCGTCTTCTTGACCACGTCACCGGCGATCGAGGCGACCGAGCGCCCGGCGGGCTCGCTGCCGGTGAGCGTCGCGGCGGCGATCCTGGGGTCGCGGAGGATGTCGGCGATGGCGTCCGAGCCGACCAGCAGGGTCTGGAAGCAGCCCTCGGGGAAGCCGGCCCGGCGGAAGAGATCGTCCAGGTAGAGGGCCGTCTGTGGAACGTTCGAGGCGTGTTTGAGCAGCCCCACATTGCCGGCCATCAGCGCGGGGGCGGCGAAGCGCACGACCTGCCAGAGCGGGAAGTTCCACGGCATCACCGCGAGGACGGCCCCCAGGGGGCGGTAGCGCACGGTGGCCCGGGCACCGCCGGAGTCCTCGACGTCGGCGGGCGCGGGGCTCTCGTCCGCCAGCAGCTCCTCGGCGTGCTCGGCGTACCAGCGCATGGCCTTGACGCATTTGGCGGCCTCCGCCCGCGCGGAGGCGACGGTCTTGCCCATCTCCAGGGTCATCAGCCGCGCGATGTCGTCCCGGTCCTCCTCCAGCAGGGCGGCGGCGGTGCGCAGCAGCTCCGCCCGAGTGGCGATGGAGGTGGTCCGGTACTCGCGGAAAGTCCTCTGTGCACGGTCCAGCCGCTCCTCGATCTCCGCGCTGCCGAGTGCGTCGAAGGTCTTGAGTGTTTCTCCTGTGGCGGGGTTGACGGTCGCGATCGGCAAGGGAATCCCTCCTAGGGGAGCGGTGTACGGACACGCGGGTGCCCCGTCCCTCCCTGTTCTACTCCCGCGCGTCCGGATGCGCTTCCGCAGCGAGCGCGGGGATGACTCCGCCCGCCAGCACGGTTCCGCGCCCGCGCGGCGAGAGCCGGTGGTGCACGGCGTACTCCTCGTCCTTGGTGGTGTTGCGCACCCGCAGCGACGGCCCGGCATCCGGTGCGAGGCGGGCGCGCAGCCCGTCCAGGCGCAGCCGGTCGCCGGCATCGATGCGCTCCCAGTCGCGGGGGGCGTCGAATTCCAGGGCGAGGACGCCGAAGTTCGCGAGGTTCTGCCAGTGGATTCGGGCGAAGGACTTGGCGAGTACGGCTCGCAGCCCGAGGTAGCGGGGGGTGATCGCGGCATGTTCGCGGGAGGATCCCTGGCCGTAGTTGTCGCCTGCGACCACGAAGTGCGCTTCGCCGGCGTCCCGTGCTTCTGCGGCCCGGCGCGGGTAGTCCGGGTCGAGACGGGTGAAGGTGAACTCGGCGAGCTTCGGGATGTTCGACCGGTAGGGCAGTGCCCTGGCCCCCGCCGGGGAGATCTCGTCGGTGGAGACGTTGTCGCCCGCCTTGAGCAGGACCGGCCCCTCCAGGTTGTCGGGCAGGGGGTCCAGCTCCGGGAGCGCGGAGATGTTGGGGCCGCGCTCGAGCCGGATGCCGGTGGCCACGTCGGGGGGCGGGGGCTCCTCCAGCGCCGCGGTGTTGACGGCCGCCCGCGCGGGCAGGGCGAGGTCGGGCGGGCCGGTCCCGGTGTCTGCGGCCCAGTCCCGGGGGTCGGTGATGACCCCGGTCAGTGCCGAGGCCGCGGCGGTCTCGGGCGAGCAGAGCCAGACCGCGTCCTCGTCGGTGCCGGACCGGCCGGGGAAGTTGCGGGGGAAGGTGCGCAGGGAGTTGCGGCCGGTGGCGGGTGCCTGGCCCATCCCGATGCAGCCCAGGCACCCGGCCTGGTGGATCCGGGCTCCGGCGGCGATCAGGTCGAACGTGGCGCCCATCTGTGTGAGGTCCTGGAGGATCTCCCTGGAGGTGGGGTTGACGTCGAAGCTCACTCCGTACGCGCTCTGGCGTCCTTTGACCATGGCGGCGGTGACCGCGAAGTCGCGCAGTCCGGGGTTCGCCGAGGAGCCGACGACGACCTGTGAGACCGGCTGACCCGCCACGTCCCGTACGGGCACGACGTTGCCGGGCGAGGTGGGCCTGGCAATCAGCGGCTCCAGCGCGGACAGATCGATCTCCTCGTGCAGGTCGTACCGCGCGTCCCGGCCGGCGGTGATCCCGGTGAAGTCCTCCTCGCGGCCCTCGGCGCGCAGGAACGCCCGGACGGCGTCGTCGGCGGGGAAGACACTGGCGGTGGCGCCCAGCTCGGCGCCCATGTTGGCGATGACATGCCGGTCCATGGCCGACAGGCCCGCCAGTCCGGGCCCGTGGTACTCCAGGATCCGGTCGACGCCGCCCTTCACCCCGTGCCTGCGCAGCATCTCCAGGATGACGTCCTTGGCGCTGACCCAGGGCGGCAGGCTGCCGGTCAGCCGTACGCCCCAGATGTGCGGCATCCGCAGATGGAGCGGCGCTCCGGCCATGGCCCGCGCCACCTCGATGCCCCCGACGCCGATCGCGAGCATGCCGAGCGAACCCGCGGCGCAGGTGTGGGAGTCGGAGCCGGCGAGGGTCTTGCCGGGGACGCCGAAGCGCTGCATATGGGTGGGGTGCGAGACGCCGTTGCCGGGCTTGGAGAACCACAGGCCGAAGCGGCGGGCGGCGGACCGCAGGAAGATGTGGTCCTCCGCGTTGCGTGCGTCGGCCTGCAGGATGTTGTGGTCGACGTAGCTCACGCTCACCTCGGTGCGGACCCGGTCCAGGCCCAGCGCCTCCAGTTCCTGCATCACCAGGGTGCCGGTGGCGTCCTGGGTCAGGGTCTGGTCGACCCGCAGTCCGATCTCCTCCCCCGGCTGCATCCGCCCCTCCACGAGATGGGCGGCGATGAGCTGCTGGGCCACGGACCCGGTGGCGCGGGAGGCGGAGGCGTCCGCTCGGGAGGCACCGACGGGCTCGGCCCGGCCGTCCCAACTGCTGCCCCGGCGGGCAGCCGTATCGGGCGCGGCGCCCCGGCCCGGCCGCACGCGCCCGGGGAAGGCCGTACCGGACCCCCCTCCCGGCGGCGTACCGGGTGCGCCGCGGAGAGCCGCACCCGGTA
>NZ_JBEXKU010000036.1:0-75734 GCF_040609575.1 Streptomyces sp. NPDC004647
ATGAGACGGCGTCAAGCGCATCTGTACCAGCGATCCCAGACCGACCCACCCCATGGAGCATCACCAAATACTCCAGCCGGGACAAAACGCTCTTTAAAAGAGCTTTTTGTCCCGGCGGTGGTGTTTGGTGGCCCTTTGGGTAGCGGGTCGGCTCGGGGGCGGTGAGGCTGACAACAGGCTCTCCGCAACCGGCCGCTGGACGCCGGTCCGTATGCGTTCGTCTGGGTCGACGCGCTGACCCAGAAGGTCCGCGAGGCCGGCCGCATCATCAACGTCCACGCGCTGATCGCAGTCGGCGTCAACGCCGACGGCCACGCGAGATCCTCGGCCTCGACGTGGCCACCGCCGAGGACGGCGCCGGCTGGCTCGCCTTCCTGCGCTCCCTGATCGCCCGCGGGCTTAGCGGCGTCCAGCTGGTGGTCTCCGATGCGCACACCGGCCTGGTGGCCGCGATCGGCGCCACCTTGCCGGGCGCCTCGTGGCAGAGATGCCGCACCCACTACGCCCGAAATCTGCTGAGCCAGGTCCCCAAGTCCGCCCAGCCCTGGGTCGCGACCCTGCTCAGGACAGTCTTCGAACAGCCCGACACCGACGCGGTCCACGCCCAGATGACGCACGTGATGGACGCCTTGGAGGCCAAGTTCCCCAAGGCCGCAGCCCACTTGGACGCCGCTCGGGCGGACTTGCTGGCGTTCACCGCCTTCCCACGCGAGATCTGGCGGCAGATCTGGTCGAACAACCCGCAAGAACGGCTGAACAAGGAGATCCGCCGCCGCACCGACGTCGTCGGGATCTTCCCCGACGGCGCCGCCGTGATCCGCCTGGTCGGCGCGGTGCCGGCCGAGCAGAACGACGAATGGACCGAAGCCCGCCGCTACATGGGCCGCGAACTCCTCGCCAAGGCCCGCCTCCACCCGATCGAGTCAGAAACCGAAGATCCCGTCCTCTCGACCGAACTCACCGCATAGCCTCAAAAATGGATCACCGAGTGGCCGTCGATACACCACTCCAGCGGACGTGACCCCGTAGCGCCTCGTACGCGTAGCAGTGGAGCCGGAAGACAGCGTCCTCGGCGGCGATCAAGTCGACCGAGTACGGTCCGACGACAAAGATCGGCCGACGGGTTCTGTCCGCCTTCTCCCAGCGGAAGTTGTGCCGGTACTGCTCGGCAAGGAAATCATCCGGCGGCCTCAGGTGCCGCTGCTTGATATGAGGCTGCTGGAGATCCACGGCCCAGTGCGTATTCGTCGAAGTGCTCCATCACGTCACGGGCTGCCTTGCCACCAGGCACAACCGTCTCGAAGGCACACAGTGCCTCCTGGAGCATGCTCTTCGCCTCAAGGGTGGCCACGTGCTGCGTCATCATCCGCAGGCCCGGGCGGCTCCCGCAGCGCAGCTGTACGAGCAGGCCCGCGTGCACCATGTCGGTTCGGTCCGGGTGTTCGCGGAGTTGGAGGAACAGATGACGACGTTCGTCGGTCAGGCCGGTGCTGGTCGCCGCCAGCGCGCTCAGCGAACGCGTCGAGGTCCGCGTGGCCGACCGCGGACCCGGCGTCCCCGACACCGAGCGCCGGCATCGGCCTGTCCGAGATCTACGCGTTCATGGATCGGCCATCGCCGAGCAGTTCGGACCGGAACACTTCGTGGATGATGCGCGCTGAACATCGCAACGGGCCACCTGCAGTGGGTCGACGCGGGCCACCCCGCATCGCTGCTGATTCGCAACCATCAGGTTCTCCGGCACCTGGAGAGCCCGACCACCCCTGACAGCCCGGCTTCGCGTTGGAAACAGTGGATTTCGGCGGCGGACTCGGCATCGCGTACTTCGATGAGGCCGCAGTTCTATGGGCTGTGGCCTCGGCGTTCGTAGTCGCTGTGGCGGGCTTGGCGTTGTCGTCGGCGGCTCAATGCAGAACGAACTCGGTGCTGTGCGGGCCGGGTCGGGTGAGGCGGGGAATCCGGTGAGGAGCGCCTTCGATCACCCGGCGTCACCCGTTCCACGTGGAAGCCCCAGGCCAGAGGCCCGGGGCTTTGTTGTTCCCTGGACCGACCGCGCTGACTGGGCACCGCGTAGCGCCCTTTGCTCCCACGAGATGGGACACGCGGAAGGCGCGACCCTACGGCGATCTCGCCGGAGACCCGCCGTGAAGTTCGCGCGGGCAGCCGACTCCGAGGGCGAGAGATCGAATACTTGACCGCCCACGTACAACCATTCGCGCGCCCACGGTGTCGTATGGGCGGAGCCTCACGCTCCACTTCCGTCCCCTGAGACTGGAGCAGTTTTGCGCGTACGTACTTTGGCCCTTGCCGTGACAGTCGCCGCCGCGGCGTCCGCGGGCCTGTCCCTGACCCTCGCCCCCAAGGCGAGTGCCGTCACCGCCACGGCCGATGACTTCAACGGCGATGGGGTCGCCGACCTCGTCGTGGCCACCCCCGGAGCCCCCGTCGGCGGATACACGGACGCCGGCTCGGTCACCGTCCTCTACGGCTCGACCGGCGGGGTGTCCCCCGCCCGTTCGGCGACCCTCACCCAGGGCTCGTCTGGCGTCCCCGACGCCGCCGAAACCGGCGACCGCTTCGGCAGCACCTACGCCACCGGCGACCTCGACGCCGACGGCTACACCGACCTCGTCGTCGGCGCGCCCGGCGATCAGGTTGGCTCCGGCGGTTCCTTCGGCGCCCTCACCGTCCTGTGGGGCGGCGCGAACGGCCTGACCAACGGCGGCATCCAGATCGCCAGCCCGCTCGCCGACAGCGCCTGGGAGGCCGAGAAGGACTTCGGCAAGAAGATCGAGATTGCCGACCTGGACGGCGACGGCACCCCGCAGCTCGCCGCCCTCAGCCGCAACAAGCTGTGGGTGTACGACGACCTCACGGGCCGCACCGCCCCGGACGGCCCGAAGTACTCCGAGTACTTCAACGCCTACATCGAACCCCGCACCCTGACCGCGGGCGACTTCACCGGCGCCGGGCGCGCCCAGCTCGCCATCACGGGCCCCAAGAGCTGCGACGGCACCACGGACTGCCAGCACACCGCCGTCTACAGCTGGGGCACCGAGCGACTCGACTGGGTCACCGTCGCCGACCCGGGCACCGGCTCCGCCGGTGAGAACGAGGCGCCCACCGTCTCGGCCGCCGCCGGGGACATCGACCACGACGGGTACACCGACCTGGTCACCGGCCACATCCCGGCGTCGTCGAGCGCGGCAGGCGAGTACTCGGACGCCGCGGGCTCCGTCCATGTCCGCTTCGGCAGCGCGGACGGCCTCGGCGCCCACCGCACCGCCACGCTCGACCAGGACACCTCCGGCGTCCCGGGTGCGAACGAGTCCGGGGACAACTTCGGCGCGTCGGTCGCGGTCGGCGATGTCACGGGCGACGGATACGCGGACGTCGCGGTCGGCGTGCCGGGCGAGACCGCCAGCGGCGTGACGCAGACCGGCGAAGCGGTCCTGCTCAAGGGCACGGCCACCGGCCTCACCGGCACCGGCGCCCAGGCATTCCACCAGGCCACCAGTGGTGTGCCCGGCGCTTCGGAGGCGTACGACTGGTTCGGCTCCGACGTGCGGATCGCGGACGTCGACGGCAACGGCACGGAGGACGTCGCGATCGCCGCGAAGGGTGAGGACGTCTTCTCCGGGTCGACACGCGACGGTTCCGACTGGGTGCTGCGCGGCTCGGCGTCCGGTCTGACGGCGGCCAACGCCACCTCGTACAGCGAGAAGTCCTTCGGATTCACCTACCAGAACAGCGAGTTCGGCTCGGTTCTGGGCGGCTGACCGTACGGCGAGGCGTGCACCTCTTCGTGCACGCCTCGCACCACGGGAATCCACTGTGCGCGTACGCCATCCGATCGCGGTCCTGTGCCATCTCCCCCTGCTCGCGGGCGCGGGGCACGGGTTTGCGACTCGGATGGCGGCGCGGACGGCCCGCAAGACGGTGAGGGCCAGGGCTTGCTCAGACAGTCCCAACTTGCCGAGCAGAGCGATGACATGGGACTACACAGTCCCTGGCGGCACGTCGACGTCGAGGGCGTCGGCCATCTCTGCGTTGGTGAGTCCCGCCGCGATGAGGAGAGGACCCCGTGATCACCCCGGGTGAGCGCCTCAAGGAGGCCGACGTCCGGCGCGGGTGCGGTGTGCGCAAAGGCGTCGATCAGGCGGCGGGTGACGGTGGGAGCGAGCATTCCGTCCCCCGAGGCCACGCCCCGGCTGCCGGCGAGGAGTTCCTCCGGCTGAATCCTTGAGAAGTAGCCGGAGGCAACCGCGCGCAGCGCGTCGTGGACGTACGAGACCTCGCCCGCCCGCCCGCTCCAGACCCAGGGCTCAGGTGACGCGACTCCCGTCATTTGCGACGGCGTATCCGGAATGCCAGAGCCGCCGCCAAGGAGTCTGCACAAAAGCATCACAAGGTCTACGCGTCACCTTCGGCCGGTGCCGTTACCGTTGCTGCCCGCTCGATCCCGCGTGCGAACGTGAACAGGTCGTCGGCGTCCCTGGCGGCGCAGTCAGCACAGAAAGATCCAGATGGACTACTGCTTGTCGTGCCGCCGGAACCTCAATGGGGCACTCGTGTGTCCAGGGTGCGGGGATTACGCTCCGGACATAGCCCCGCCTGCCCACCACCACAGCACGACGGCGGCTACCACGACGTCGGAGGCATGGCGTGCAGCGGAAGGCCCCGCTTCGGGGTCCCACCACGGCGCTCACCACGCCGGTGCAGCGTCGATCGGCAGTGGAGCATCCGAGGACACGACGGCGGATGCGTCGGGCGCCGGTTCGTCCAGCGGCTCCGAAGGCGCAGCCCCTGCCGGGCGGGGACGGGCGGCTCGGCGTCGGCAGCTGGCACGTTGGAAGAAGCAACGGCGTCGGGCCGTGGTCGCAACGGCCGTTGCCCTGGTCGGCGGTGGAGTGACTGCCACGGTGCTGCAGAACAAGCCTTCCACCAGCCACACACACGAGGCCTCGGCGCCGGAGCCGGAGAGCGTGACCCCGCCCAGGACGGCGACCGCCGCCCCGTCATCCGAGCAGCCGGACACCCGGGCTTCGCGGCATCCCGGCTCTCGCCCAGGAACGACACCTGGCGGGCAGCAGAACACCACCGTCGCCACGCCTCCCCCTGTCGCGACGAGCCGGCAGCCGAACTCCACCGCCACGGCCCAACCTGCCGCGCCCTCCAGCGCGACACCGCACACCGCCCCTACGGTGGCCAAGAGGACGCACGCCGACAACGCAGCACCAGAGACGACCGCGCCCGCTTCCACCGGAAGCTCCGACGCAGGCACATCACCTGTGCGCCCCGCGCCGACACCACCGACGGCCGAGCCGACATCACCGACGGGTGTGTGCCTGCTGGGAGTTGCGTGCGTCAACTGATGGCTCCGCTGCCATCGCACACCGACGTCTGCTCGCGCCGACGGGGACACGGCAAGGAAGGATGCCCTCCGGCCGCAGGCGAGAGCAGCGGTCACGGCGCCGACCTTTCGAACATTGGGGAAAAGCAGCACGGCCCAATCAGCCAGGTCGACCCGGACAACGGCATTTCACACGAGCAAGCGAAGACAGAGGTTCCTCCGGCCGGGGCATGCGGCCCGAGCGCGCGTGACGAAATGACGCGGCAGGAGAGCCCGTAACGCCGGTGTGCTCCATCCGTGCGGCGCATCCTCACGAGGAGAAGCCGACCCCGTACTCGTCACGACCGCACACGAAGTCATCAGGGCGCTCCGACGCGCAGCACGTCGTACGGGCAGCAAAGAACACGAGCAATGCCGCCGCGAGTCGGGGTAGGCGTTCACCCGGAGTGTGGGCAGATCTTCATCAGGATGTCGTCCGGCGTTGGGGATGAGGGCCCAGCCTTGGGGGCGCTCCACTTCTGGAGGTCTTGTACGTCGTCCAGGTGTTGCACAGCGCACATTCCGCCCCGCCTGGAGGCCCGATGTCCCCCCGCGTTGTCCGTCGCTCCGTCTCCGTCGGACTGCCCCTCGCCCTGCTCGCCGCCATCGCGGTGGCCGGCACCGCCACCGGCGCGCCCGGGAGCACCGACACCGCCGGGAGCAACGGCGCCCCCACGACCGGCCCCCGGATCACCGGCACCGCCACCCTCCCGGACATCCCGCTCGGCGCATTCAGCAACGCCCTGCTGCCGGGCACCGTTGCGGACGACCGCGGCGTGGACCTCGGCGGCATCGGAAGTGACCTCTACCCCGCCACACGCGAGGGCGAGTTCTGGACGGTGACCGACCGCGGGCCCAACGGCCAGATCACGGTGGACGGCAAGAAGCGCCGTACCTTCCCGGTGCCCGGCTTCGACCCGGCCATCGTGAAAGTGCGCGCGTCCAAGGGCACCCTGGACGTCGTCGACGCCCTCCCGATCACCACCTCCTCCGGCGACCAGGTCACCGGGCTGCCGAACCAGCAGGCACGAGACGAGGCCCCGTACACCTACGACGCGCGGACACCGCTGCCCTACAACCCCAACGGCCTCGACACCGAGGGAATCGTGCGGGCCGCCGACGGGAGCTTCTGGCTGGTCGACGAGTACGGACCCTCGCTGGTGCACACCTCCGGTACCGGGCGCGTACTGGCCCGCTACGTGCCCGAGGGCCTGAACCTGACCGGTGCGGACTACCCGGTCATCGAGGCGCTGCCCGGCATTCTGCGGCAGCGCAAGGTCAACCGCGGTTTCGAGGGACTCGCGCTGCTCCCCGGCGGCGATCTGGTACTCGCTGTGCAGAGCCCACTGTCGGTGCCCGACACGGAGGCAGGGGAGTCCTCGCTGACCGCCCGGCTGCTGCGCTTCTCACCGAAGAAGCAGGCAGTGACGGCGGAGTACGCCTACCGCTTCGACCCGGTGGATGTCGTCGACCCGGGTGAGAACGACCCGTCGGAGCTGAAGATCTCCTCGGTGGTCGCGGTGGGCCGCGACCGGGTGCTGATCGAGGAGCGCACCGACCGCGCGGCGCGGCTCCAAGCCGTCGAACTGCGGCCGGGCAACAGCATCCTGGGCAGTCCCTGGGACGACCAGGCGACCTCGCCCTCGCTGGAGCAGCTCGCGGACCCCGCCGCCTCCGGGGTGCCGGTGCTGCGCAAGGAGCTCGTGGTCGACCTCGGCAGGATCAAGGGCGTCCCCGGCAAGATCGAGGGCATCGCGCTTGCGGGCCGGCGCACGCTGGCCCTGATCAACGACAACGACTTCGGCATGACGGACGGCACCCAGGCCTTCGACGAGCAAGGCCGACTGGTGGACAGCGGCGTCGAGAGCACGATCACCTACGTCAGACTGCCGAAGCCACTGGGACGCTGACCCACCCGCGGCGGCCTCGGGGAAGTGCTCCGAAGGCCGGGTGAGAGCACACTTGGGAATCCTGCTCGCCCAGCAGGTGGTTCACCTCGCCCTCGGCGAGCCTCCCTCCCGACCGGGTGAGGCAGCCTGGCGGGTGGTCTGGGCACATGAGCTCAGCGGCCGTCCAGCCGGGACTTCGAGACGAAGGGGTCGCACCCAGCCGTCGGCCAGGCAGTGCTGCACCGGATGCGCACCGGAACGGCCGGTGAGCCACGGTCAGGGCCCTTCTCCGCGCACCAGTCAAGGCGCCCCGATCCTGCTCGTCGCGCGCCCTGGCACACCCCGCCCGGGGCCGACGGTCCTCATGGGGACGTAAGTAGCTGTTGCGGTTCCGATCTTGAGGGGTGCGCGTCGAACGGGAGTCTCGATCGGGTGATCGTAGCTGGCCGCGGGCATGAGAACAGGGCCTCTTGGTAGCTCGGGGTTGCGAAGCCAACCGAGATCCAGGAGACCCTGTTGCCGCAGTTGTACGTGCTCGCGCCGGTGGAGTCCAACTCGGCTGCACCGACGTGTGATTGTGTCGCTCACCGGTTCGGGAATGCGGCCGATCACCCGGAACGTGTTCGGCGGTATCCCTCGGACATGACGGACGCGGAGTGGGCGGTGGTCCGGCCGCTGCTGCCGGTGCCCGGCTGGCTGCGTGGCCGGGGCGGGCAGCCGGAGGCGTACTGCCACCGGGCGATGCTGGACGCGATCCGCTACCTGGTGGACAACGGCATCAAGTGGCGCGGTATGCCGGTCGACTTCCCGCCATGGGACCGGGTGTACGCGTTCTTCCGCCGCTGGCGGCGCCGCGTCCAGGCCGAACAAGACGGCCATCTCCTGGCAGGTCAAGGGGCTTTGACCGAGGCAGTGCCGGTCCATGAGCACCTGCAGGATGCGCTGGTAGTCCACCGACAGCACCGACCAGGCCAGCCCCTCACGCCACATGGGCACCTGCGACCTCGGCTTCGCGGCCCTCGGCGCTGCCGATGTCTCCTCAGCCTGTCCCTCGGTCGGCACTGTCCGCTCGGTCAGGGCGTGCGCTTCGCTCTCGTCCACCGGGGCCAGCACCTCGCCGACACGCGAGCGGGCGATGGCCCACTCCTTCCATTCCCGCTCGGCCACCGCCAGTTCGGCATCACCATCCGTCCCAGCCGAATGAGAGCCAACGTCATCACCAACGACACCGGCCGGCATCGGTGACGGAACGGCGGGCTCAGCCGCCGAGGTGGCTGCCGATCGACCGGGCGACCTCGGCGTGGGCGAGGTACTCGACGATGCTGTGCGCCCGGTCGCGGGCGTTGACGACGGCGAGGTCGGACAGTCCGTCCGCCCAGTCGTCGCCCAGCGGGCATCCGATGGCCACCGCGTCGGTCGGGCACCATGCGTTGAGCCAGTCCGCCACGATGTCCGGACGCTTCGGCCCGCCGACGAGCAGCCTGCTGTACACGCTGTCCATTCCGAGGGGACTTCCCGCCGTGGTCAGATGGACGAGGTTCACTCCGGGGGACAACCGTGTGGTGAGATCCAGGCCGACGACCGTGCCGAGGCTGTGACTGACGAGCACCACTTCCCCCGCGTCCGGCATCGTCTCGAGTACGCAGCCCAGGACCTCGTCGCGGATGCGCCGGTCGTCGAGGTACGCGGCCACGTCACGGAAGACCAGGGCGATGGCCCAAGCGTCGAGGTCGCCCCTGGCGGCCAGCCAGCTCAGCCGCTTCTGCAGGGCCCCGATTACGTCGCCCAGGCCGATCCGTTCGGTGGCCAGCCGGCTCTCGTGCGGCATGTCCCACTTCGTGGCCGCCTCGCCGACGATCTCCTCGTACACCGCGCGGGCGGTGGGGGTGGCGGGTGCGACCACCTCCGCCGCCTTGGCGGTCGGCGCCTCGGTGATGTGGGGGACGGCCTCGTGCGCGGTCAGGGCCTGCACCAGTCTGTCGCCGTAGTAGGGGAACCAGACGTCCGCCGGGTCGACCGGAGGGAGCCCGGCGCGGACGAGCCCCTGGTTGAGTCCGGCCGCCCATTCGCGGCGCAGTCTCTCGGGGTCCTTGCCCTCCTGGGAGCGACCGTGCAGGAAGACCAGATGCCGTTTGCCGCCGAACGCGCCGTCCCGGGCGCGCAGGCCCGCACGCGCGGTGGCCTTCTCGGCGGCCGGGCGCGACGCTGCGACGGCGGGAGCGGCGACTGCGGGAGCGGCCACGGTGGGAGCCGGAGCCGCCACGGGACCGACGGCGGCCCCCGCGAGGCGCAGCCCCGACTCCGGGCCCATCTCGGCCAGCAGCGCCTGCTGCCGGGAGGTGAACGGCAGGGTGGCGAGGTGATTCAGGATGGAGCTGATGCGTACGCCCTCGTTGGACACCCAGTCGATGGCGTCGTCGCCGTCACCGGGCTGCCAGACCTGTCCGTCGCTGCGCAGGACGCGGCCCTGTTCGTCGGTCCTGGGCACACCGCTGTGGTGGAGGGCGACGACCTCCCACTGGTCGTTGAAGACGGGAGAGCCCGAGTTTCCCGGCTCGGTGTCCGTCTTGTAGTGGAGGAAGTCGTCGAGGCGCACCTGGAGCATGTTGTCGCGTACGGCGATCTCCTTCAGGCGCCCCATCGGATGGCCGATGACGTTGACCGGCTCGCCAATCACCAGCTTTCCCATCTGGGTGCTGAGCCGGTTCCAGCCGAACGTCTCCCCCGGGGGCCGCAGATCCGGGCCGGGGGCGACCGGCACCAGGGCGAAGTCGAGGCGTTGGTCCGCCGCGAAGAACCCGTCGGGGGCGAGCTCCAGCCGCGTCGGCGGCTGGGGTGTGTTGTCGACGGTGACCTGGGCGTCGAACTCCACGAAGCACTGCCGGGCGGCCTCCGCGTCGGTGAGCACGTGATGGTTGGTCATCAGCAGGCTCGGCGACACCAGGAAGCCGGTGCCGATCGGCAGCTCACGGCCGTTCTCCCGCGCCGAGATCCGGGCGACGGTGCGTGCCACCCGGGCGCCGCGCGGCAGGAAGCTCCATGCCTGCAGTTCCTTGGACACCCCGAGGATGCGTTCGTACGCGGCGGTCGCGGCCAGCGGTTCCGCCCGGACGGCCTCCACCACCATGGCGGCGGGCACCGCCTGCCGGTCGAGCAGTCGGGCCGCGCGCGCCGCGAGTGCCTCCTCCGAATCCGGGAAGGTGACCCCGGCGTCCTGCCGCTGCTCGACCGCCCGCCGCTCCTCGCCGGTCTCTCCGTACCGCGCGGCGGCCGCCGCGACCTGGCGCTCCCGTTCCTCGCGGGACCTGTCCGTCGCTGCCATGTCAGGTCACCGTCCTTCCGGCGGTGTGCCACGGCACGAAGGCGTTCGTCAGCCCCGCGAGAGCCGTACGCAGCTCCGGGTGGTGGCGCAGCAGCACCGTGATCATGCTGTTGTCGTCGATCCAGGCCATACCGGCCTTGGAGTACACCTCCGGGGTGTAGTACTCGGTGAAGAAGCGGTCGCTGTTCAGCCGGCGTGACGCCATCAGGATGAAGATGCGGAACGCCGTGTCGCTGAAGGCGAATCCGGCCGGCAGCTTCTCCGCGTACAGCCCGACCATGAGGTCGACCTTCTCGATGTCGCCGTCGTAGAGCCACTGGATCTGCTCGGCCCACGCCCGGTTCTCCGTCAGCTCCAGGAAGTTCGCCGCGGGCTTCAGCCGCAGCAGCCGCCGGAACTCGTTGTAGCGGGGGACGCCCAGCTCCCGGGAGCGCAGGATGTCGGTGGCGGCGAGGTCCTGCAGTTGCCCGTTGGGGCGCTCGAACTCCTGGAGGAACCTGGGGAAGTTGTGCAGGGTGACCAGCCCGGGGTGGAGCGTGCCGAAGCTGTAGAGCAGATCGGCCATCTCGGTGGTCTCCAGGACCTTCAGCGCCCCGGGGCCCGAGATGTCGCGGAGGGTGCAGTGGCGCAGGCTCGTGTCGTCGGCGGCGGAGCGCAGATGCCACTCGTCGCGGATGAGCGGGTGCATGCGGTAGACGGCCACGAATTCCTCGGTGAGGGAGTACGGGACGCCGTAGTGGTCCGTTTCGCCGCCGGGGATGCCGCTGACGACCTCGCTGTCGCTGATCCGGCCGAAGAGGTTGTGGACGCGCTCGCCCGCGATGCCCCACCAGTTGGCGCGCAGTGCCTTGACGGTGGTGGGGTGGCTGATCACGGCCGGTGTCCACTCCACGGTGTGGATCTTGGCGAGGAGCGCGGCGTTGACGAGCCGGGCGCGCTGGAAGAGTTCCTCGTCGTTCCAGGACGGGTACGCGCCGTGCAGGTGGTCGCAGATCGCGTTGTGCTCACGGGCGAACAGGTCGTGCATCATGGCGAGGCCCAGCCAGAAGCCGGGGATGTGCGAGGGGTCCCGGGAGGGGTCCGAGGGGAACGGGGACTGCTCGTCGTCCCACAGATGCAGCTTGCCCAGCTCGCCGGCGCGCATCAGGCGCTGCTCGGTCTCGTTCGTCCCGTAGATCTGCGACGCGTCCCACCAGTGGGAGGACACGTTGACGCGGGTGTCGGGCGTCCCGGCGGGTGCCTGCGGGTCGAGGGTCGGGTCGTCCGGTGTCCGCATGATCTGCATGGGGTGTTCCGGCCACGGGTCGTCGTCCGTGAGGGGTACTTCCCAGGGCCGTTCCGTGGGGCTGGTCCCGTGGCTGAACCAGTCGCGGACCATGAACTGAAGCCAGGCGGCGACCAGGGAGTTGACCGATTCGGCCGGGGTGAGCTCGTCGCGGGTGAGCAGGGCGCGGCTGACCTCGCGCGGGTTCGGCGTGGACAGTACGTCCTCGGGTGTGGCCGGGGCGATCCGGTCCAGCGGGATGTTCCGCCCGAAGCGGGTGCCCGCCATGCCCATCCGAGGCTCGTCGAGGTCGTTGTGGCTGCCGTCGGGGGTCCGGTTGACCTTGTGGGTCTCGGAGGGGGGTGCGGGATCGGGCAGATTGACCGAGGGCAGCCGGCCGGTGTCGTGGAGGTTCTTCTGCCGGAGCTTGACGCGCAGTCCGAGGAGCGTCAGCAGGCCCGGAATGACGGGCAGTCTGTCCCAGCCGATGCGCCGGTCCACGAATTCGGCGCCGGCGGTGACGATCCGCCAGGGCAGTGACGTACGGTATCCGGCTGCGGAACGTCGTGCGGCGCGTCGTTGCTTGTTCATCGCGGTGCTCCTTGGGTAGCTCCCGGTCGTTGCGCCGGCGACGGCGAGGCCGTGCCGGTTCAGGCGCGGGCCGTATCGGCGAGGATCACGTCGCTCGCCTTCTCGCTGATCATGTAGGTGGGGGCGGCGACGAAGAATCCGGGAATGCGGGGGAGGACCGAGGCGTCGACGATCCGCAGGCGGTCCACTCCGCGCACCCGGAACCTGCTGTCGACGACGGCCGAGGGGGTCGTCCGTCCCGTCCTGCAGGTGCGGGACGCGTGGTGGCCCCAGGCCTCGCCCTGCACGAAACGGCGGACGTCGTCGCGGCCGTCGACCTCCTCGCCGGGCCACAGCTCCTGGAGGATTGCGGAGCCGGCCCTGCCGTTCATCCCGCGACACGAACTCGACGGCACCGGCCATAGCTTCGAGATCCACGTCGTCCTTGTCCGTGCCCTCGGCGAAGTGCTGGAAGTTCACCAGCGGGGTGTCACGGGGGTCGGTGGAGCGCAACTGCACCCGGCCCCCGGTGTTGTGGGTGCGGCTCTTGAGGATCGCCCAGGTGAAGCGGTCCCGATGGCGTGTCAGGTCGAGCGAGTAGCCGGGGTAGCAGCCCCGGAAGTCGAAGGGGCCGCCGAAGATGAACAGGTCGGGAGCGTCCAGCTCCGGACGGGACTTGCGGGTGACACCGACGACGGCACCGTTGGTCGTGTACGGGCCTTCGCCGCGCCGCCAGGCCCGGTAACAGCGGTCCGGTTCGGTCCCGGGCCGCGGCGCGTGGAAGTCGCAGTCCTTGAGGACCGGGAACTCGCGGTCCATCCGGCTGACCACGCCGACCTCGTACCGGTTCTGCAGATGGGCGCCCACGCCCTGGAGGTCGACCCGTACGGGGATGCCGTGCCGCTGCAGCTCCTCACGCGGTCCGATGCCCGAAAGCATCAGCAGCTGGGGCGTGTTGAAGGCCCCCGCGGCCAGGATCACCTCACGGGAGGCGAGGACCCTGCGCAGGACCGGTGGCCCGGCGTCCGGCCGGCTTGCGGGGTCGGCCGGGTAGGTGTGCACCTCGTCCAGATAGTCGACGCCGGCCGCGGCTCCGTTCCCGTCCAGCACGCCCCGGGCCGGCAGGGCGTTCGTACGGACCACCAGATAGTTGTCGTTGTCCGGGGCACCGCCCGCGTCGAGCAGCAGGGTGCGCATGCCCGCGGCGGCGAGGTTGGACGCCAACGGTCCGCCTCCCGCCCCGGCGCCGACGTAGTCGAAACCCGTCTCGGCCGGGCAAGCGGCACCGGGCCCCGCCGTCACTTCCGCTTCCCCTTCGCCGAGTTGGCGAGCGAGGTGTCGGCCAGGACCGTGTTGGCGGAGATGAGCGTAGTCAGCGCCGCGCTACGCGGTGGAAGCCGGCCGCTCAGGCCCAGCGTGGCCGCCGTCGCGGTGTCAATGCCGTGGACGCCGTCGCGCAGGTCCTCCCGCAGCCGCTCGCCGCGGTTGGTCAGCAGATCGAGGCCGAGCAGGATCGTACGGATCCCGAAGAGCCGGAAGGCGTACACGGCCGCCGGACTGGGCGGCTCACGATGGGGGTCGAGGCGCCGGATGAGCAGGTCGGGTGCGAGCAGTCCGGTGGCCCGGCTGAAGAGCCGGATTCCGGCGACGTAGACCGAGACGGCGCGCGGGGGGGTTTTCCGGGTGGCCATCATGTCTCCTGACGGTGCGGTGATTCTTGCGGTGACGGGAACTACCGCCGAAACCCCCCGACGGGGGAGAAGAACACCCTGGAAACACTCCAATCAACACATTATGGGTACCACTGCTCCCCTGCACCTCGAGCCCTGGGATCACCGGTGTCTCCGACCCGCATGCGTGCCCTGACGGCTCCGGAGGCGGGGCTTCGGCTGGTCGACGCGTCCGCTCGCGCCGAGCTGCCAGGCGAGGCCGCGCAACGCGAACGCCTTCATGCCCTGGATCTCGTCCGGCTCGTGCTCGGCGTCGCCGTCGCGTGCCTCCGGCAACTGCTCGATCAGTTCACATGCCTCGGTCGCCGCCTGCAGATCCTCGCGCTGGCGCCCGATGCGGTGGGCTGCCGTGGCCAGGGCGCACAGGGCCTTCACCAGACCGAAGGCGTGCCTGCGGGTGGGGTTGCGCTGGAACAGCGGCTTCAGGCGCCGTAGGGCGTCATGGGCGCAGTTTTCGGCGTCCTCGAACCGCCCGACGTCGACCAGCCGGTCCGCCAGGTCCTTGAGAGCCTCGGCCAGGTTGACGGTCGCCGGGTCATATGCTGCGCGGAGTCAACCCCCGGCGCCTGGCACGGACTGTGAGGAGCGGCCACGGTCTGTGCGCCGCACTGCTACCTGTCTCTCTTGCCGTGTCTACGAGTTGCCCGGGGTCACGGATGCGAGCACATTTGAAACAAGGGCTTGTTTCTCTTTCTCCCCTTGCTAGATCTTCTCGACCATCGGTGAGGAGAGGTGGGCTTGATGCGTCACTATTACCACCGCGACCGTCTCGTGGAGGTAGAGCAACTGGACGATGTCGTCGCAGTCAAGGTCGGAGTGGACGACCGGGGGGAAGCAGTCACCAGAGGGTCGGTCTTGGGGACGAGCGCCCGAGCGGCGCTGCGTGAGGCCGATATCGACGACGAGGCCGCCGACGCCTTCGCGCGAGCACACTGGGTGTTCGTCAAGCCGAGTCAGCAGACTCGTGAGACCGTCGCCGCTGGCGAGCAGCCCGCCGGAACGGAATCGGTCGGCAAGGTGATCCGGCGGTCCAACGGCAGAATAGGTATCGCGACCGACCTATTGAACGTCCAACTGGATCCGTCGCTCTCGCAAGCGGAAGCGGAGCGAGAGCTGGAAGCAGCCGGACTGGATGTAGTGACAAGACTCAACTTCGCGAAGAATCTGTATGAGGTTCGCGCTGCGGGAGCCGAAGATGCCCTCGCGGCTTCGGAGGATCTGCACGAAAATCGCAGCTTCGTCTTCGCTGAACCGTCATTCATCGAGCATGTTCCTCAGCGGTCCGCTCCGACCGACCCCAGATACCCCGACCAGTGGCAGTGGAACAACACGGGTGCCGGGGGCGGTACGGCCGGAGCTGACGTCGATATCGAGCGAGCATGGGACCGAACCACCGGAACCGGCATCCAGGTCGCGGTCATTGACAATGGCTTCGACGCTCAGCACCAAGACCTCGCTGCCGGAGTGGGGTCGACGTCGGGCTTCTACAGCGACGGCGTGGTGGGCACGACCTTCACCCAGAGCATCGTGGGAATGCCCGACAGCAACCACGGCACCTTTTGTGCCGGCATGGTCGGGGCTCGGCGCGACAACGGAGTCGGCGGCGTCGGTGCAGCCCCCGATTGCGAGCTCATGCTCGTGGCATGCCTGGGGGACACGGTCGGCACCCAGACCACGCTTGCCCGTGGGGTGGCGTACGCCGCGAACCCCGCGACAGAAGTGCCCGGGGCGGACCCAGCGGATGGGGCGGACATCTTGGTATGCAGCCTGGGCCCGAACGACGCAGATTGGGATCTGACCTCCACGCTTGAGCTTGCCATAGAAGACGCTGCCGCGAACGGCCGTCAGGGGCGAGGGCTGGCGATCTTCTGGGCGGCGAGTAATGGCCACAATGTCAGCGTCACCAAGGACGAGGTCGTTTCGCACCCAGATGTGATCGCCGTAGTGCGATCCACCCGACATGATCTCGAGGATAATGCCGCCCGTGGCCCAGAGGTCGAACTGATCGCTCCCGGGGTCGATGTGTTGAGCACCAGGTCCGGCGATGTCTACGGCACCAGCACCGGCACCAGCTTCGCCGCACCGTGTGCCGCAGGCTGCGCCGCGCTAGCACTGTCGATGAACCCCGCGCTCACTCGCGACAAACTGCGCGATGTGATGCGCAATTCGGCTGATCGGATCGGCGGAGTGGTCTACGACGCGGCGGGCCACAACGACGACTACGGCTTCGGCCGCGTGAACGCGTTCGAAGCTGTGGCTGTCGCTGCCGGACACCCGTGAGAAACGGCCACCGGCGACGCAGTCCACGTTCTGCGACCGCACGAGAACCCGGAGTCTGACGAAGAGCGCCCCCAAGGACTGAAGTGTGGTGAATGCCGCCGGTGGTGGTCTGGTCGATGCCGCACGTGCTCGCCGCCACGTCACGGGCGGCCGCATCCGCCGATCATGTTGCCGAGTGAACAGGGAAAGGGCCATGAGCGACGAGCCCACAGAGAACGAACCGGTCTTCCGATGCCGTGTGGTGGCCCAGACCACCGATGCCCTCCGAGCATTCATCGACGAGGTGCGGCCCGACACCGGCTGCCGGGCCGTCGCACGGGACTCGGGGGAGGGCGTCGGAATCGACCTCTACCTTCATCAGAGTCAGCTCGACCTGGCCCGAACGGCCAGGTCGGCTTCGTCGGTGACAATCACGAGCGTCGAGAACACCACGGAGAACTGGCTCGCTCGGAAGGAGGAAGTCGGTGGCGGTAACCGCTTCGCCGCCCGAGGGGCGGTCCCGCGCGGTCTGGGGCGAAAGGAGTGAGCGTGTATCTCAATGTGGCCGAGATCGAATCGGCAGTCACCAACCTGCACGCCGCTTACCCGGCGACGACTCAGGTCATCGTCCCTCCCAGCACCACGCACGAGGGCCGCACGACGCCGTTGTTGCGCGTCGGATCCCGACCCGCCGACTCGGTGGACGGGATTCTGGTTCTCGGCGGCGTGCATGCCCGTGAGTGGATTCCGCCCGACGCGTTGATCTCGCTGGCTGCCGACCTGCTCGAGGCACACACGAGCGGGACTGGACTCGGCTATGGGGGGTCGTCGTTCTCGGCGGCGCAGATATCGCGGTTGATGGACAGCCTCAATCTGTTCTTCTTCCCCTGTGTCAATCCTGATGGACGGGCCCACAGCCAGACAGTGTCGGGAAACTGGCGGAAGAACCGACGGCCCGCACCTTCTGGTCACAGCGGCCCATCGTGTACAGGCGTGGATCTGAACCGGAACTTCGACTTCCTTTGGGACCACGCAGCGAAGTTCGCCACTGATTCGGGTGTCCGGACCTCGGCCGACCCGTGCGACCCGAGCGTGTACCGAGGGCCCTCGGCCTGCTCGGAACCCGAGACGCAGAACGTCGTGTGGGCGCTCGACGGCTTCCCGCGGATCCGGTGGCATGTCGACGTGCACAGCGCGGTCCCGGTCATCCTGCACAACTGGGGTTCCGACCAGAACCAGAGCGCCACCGCCACCCATAATTTCGCCAACGCCGCGCTCAACGCGGTACGCGGTCGGCCCGACGACGGCATTGGCGAGTACATCTCCGCGCGCGACCTCGACATCGCTGTCGAGCTGGCGCAACGGATGAACGACGCTATATTCGCAGTCCGCTCGGTGAGCTACGGCGTGGAGCCGGCGTACGGCCTCTATCCCACCTCAGGAGCGAGCGACGACTATGTGTTCAGTCGGCACTTCGTCAATCCCGCCGCAACTAAGGTGTTCGGATTCACGGTTGAGTGCGGTTCGTCGTTCCAACCGCCCTTCGGCGAAGCCGAACATGTCATCCGAGAGGTCTCTTCCGGGCTGGTGGCATTCGGCCTCGGCGCATACGAGATCGAGTGAGCGCGGCCCAGCGGGCGGCGGAGCGGCTGGCAGCACCATCGCTGATGCACCGTGCCGGAGATCTGCGCGGGTTGCGGATCTCCGGCACGGTGCGGCCGATAACCGACCAGTCAGCGCGCCAGTTCCCCTGGCCGCCGCTTCGGGAATGAACCGTCTGAGGGAAGCAACAAGGTCGTCCTGCGTGGGGGCTGAGGCCTTGGACGCTGACTTCTTCTTGGCACCACGAGAAAGGATCCCTTCAGCGAGGCGATGTCAGGCCAAGGGCTGGCCTGGGGACAGGGCGTGCTGGCGCCGTCAGCCGCTGCGGAGCGGGGCCGGGCGCAGCGGTTTGACGTCCTGATAGGACTGACTGTCAGCCGTCCATGACGGCGGCTCGGGTCCGCTGATCCCCGGTGAACGGGGCATGTTCGACATCACCCAGGATGTCGAAGGCGTCCCGGCGGACAACGCTCACCGTCTCGGGAGGTGTTTTTTGAACTCTGGCCCTGAGGTCTGGCCGACTGCAGGCTCACCAACAGGGCGGCGAGCTGGCAGCGTCCTGCTCGACCGGCAGAGAGGTCACACGATCTCACCGGTCTCACGGAGGAGGTCGGAGTCGGCTTCCGGCGCACTAAGCGGGCCCGACTTACGCGTGACGGGGACGCATGCCTCTCCTTTGTCCTTCAAGAGCTTCTCCAGGTCCTCGATCCGGAGATAGCAGTCACCGTCGACGCCCCAGTCACGCCCCCACGAGTTGCGCAGCCGTACGACGGGCATCGTGCCCCTTTGTCCGTCGAGACGCGCCTTGAGCGAGACGCCGCGAACGAGGATCGCATGGCCTCCGAACCCGCCTGGAGAGACCTCGAGCAGTCCGTTGGGGGCCGGATCGAACATCGACTCGTACCACTTGACACCGATCACGACGGGTCCGAAGTACCCCAGCGTGCGCAGCACATCATCGACACCGAATGCCCAGCGGTACTCCTCCATGTACCCGCGGGCGACGACCGCCTTGGCGCCTGCCAGCACGGAGGTACCGCTGTAGTTCTCCCCGGGCCACTCGTCGAGCCGCTGCGCCTCCTGGTACACCCCGCGGGCGAAGCTGTCGTTCACGCCAGGCACTTGCACCGGGGTGGCGATCAGCTCATGGGACCAGGCAAAGCCGACGCATGCGCCCTCGCGACCCTGGTCGAGCCAGCCCGGACAGGCCCACCCGGCCGAGCGCAACGGCGCTCGCTCAGTCACCAGCATCCGAATGGGATACTCCTTGCTGCGCTTGTCGAACTCCGGGACGCGGTCGAGTCGCGGGTCGATGGTCGTGTTGCCGTTCTTCAAACGCAGGGGGCCCATGTTGCTCCTCAAGTCGATGCAACCGGTCACCAGCTGACACGACCCAGCGCCGCAGCGCATCCGGGGAGTCGGGCGATTGCGCCATGCGAGGCATGTGCGACTGGCACGTGGCGACGGTGCGGGGTAGCGGCGCGCTGCGCTGTGATCAGGTGGCTGACTTGCGAAGAAGCCGCGCGGCTCCACCCTCGGGCGAAGAGGGCGGGGCCCTTCGTCGGTAAGGCACTCCGCTGCTCACCTGTTCAAATCCCTCGACGCTCCGCGGCACAGCCTGCACCGATGTCCTTGGGGAGATCCCCGTGGGACTCGGGGAAGGGCGCGCGTGGACCCGTAGTGGACATGTAGTGGACGGAAGGATCAGGAAGGACCAGGAAGCCCTCACCAAGGGGCAATAGTGTGTAGCCTCCTGACCTGCGGAAACGGGAAGCATCAGGCCGGATCAGCAAGATCACGGACGATTCTCAAAGGACTCGCCCTCGCTTTCCCCCGGTCACGTATCTCCTCGACACCTCCGCTCTATGGCATCTCTTCCGTACGCCGGGGGCGCTGCGCCCGTGGGAGGGGCACACATCTCGGCCGGGTGCAGTCGTTGGAGAAGTCGCTGCGACGGGTGCACGACGGGCCGACCATGGGGGCCTTGGCACAGCGGGCAGGGTGCACGGTCCAGCTGCACGGAGCTGGGGGCTATGCCGAGGATCATCCGCAAGGCCACGTGGGATGTCTGCGGAGGCAGGCTTGGGGCGACTGGTGGAGCACAACCGGTGTCGTGCCCGTGCCGTCCGTGGCCGACGTCCATGAGAGATCCCTCATGAGAACTTCATGCGTAGGTAAAAGGATGGCAAGTCCGCAGTCCGATCTTCGGCCAGGCCGGTTCAGCACGCTCCTGTTCCCTGGGTGTTGTCCGCATCCCGCATGCCTGAGTGGAGGACGCACCCATGCCGTCGCACAGCTCACGTGCCACTGTCCCTGAGACCCATCCGGACGACCAGAGCCTGCACCGTCCCCGACATCCCCGACCACCGAAGTGGGGCGGTCTTCGCAATCTCCGTCACGACCTGCCCGCCTCCATTGTCGTCTTCCTGGTCGCGATCCCGCTGTCGCTCGGGATCGCTCTGGCCTCCGGCGCCCCGATCACCGCGGGCCTGATCGCCGCAGCGGTCGGCGGCATCGTCGTCGGGGCCGCCGGCGGTTCCGCGCTCCAGGCCAGCGGACCGGCGGCCGGTCTGACCGTGGTCGTCGCGGGCTTCGTGCACGAGTACGGATGGGCGGCGACCTGCGCCATCACCGTGGCGGCCGGTCTCGTCCAGATCGCGCTCGGCTGCCTCGGCGTGGCTCGCGCGGCGCTGGCCATCTCGCCCGCCATCGTGCACGGCATGCTGGCCGGTATCGGAATCACGATCACCCTGGCCCAGATCCATGTCGTGCTCGGCGGAAAGTCGAGCAGCTCCGCCACCGAGAACCTGGTCGCCCTCCCCGGTCAGGTGCTGCACGCGAACCCTGTGGCCGCCATGGCCGGCGCGATCGTGATCGCCGTACTGCTGGTGTGGCCGAAGCTGCCGAAGGTCCGCGCGGTGCCCGCCGCTCTGGTGGCGATCGTGCTGGCCACCGTGGCAGCATCCACACTGGGCCTGGACGCCGTACGGGTGGACCTGCCCGCGAACGTCCTCGACCTGGGCCTGGCCCCGGAGATGCCTCACGGCAGCTGGAGCGCCATCGCCCTGGCCGCTCTGACCATGGCGGTGATCGCGAGTGTCGAGTCCCTGCTGTCCGCGGTCGCGGTGGACCGTATGCACGACGGCCCGCGCGCCAACCTCAACCGTGAGCTGGTGGGCCAGGGCCTGGCGAACTCGGCATCCGGCCTACTGGGCGGTCTGCCCGTCACCGGCGTGATCGTGCGCAGCTCCACCAACGTCGCGGCCGGTGCCAAATCCCGCGCTTCGACCATCCTCCACGGCGTATGGGTCATCGTCTTCGTCGTGCTGGCCGCCGGGCTGATCGAGCAGATCCCGCTCGCCGCGCTGGCCGCGCTCCTGGTCGTGTTGGGCGTACGGATGGTCAAGCCCGAGGAGATACGCGAGCTCCGGCGTCACCGGGAACTGGCGATATACCTCGTCACCGCGTTCGCCGTCGTGGAGCTGAACCTGCTGGAGGGCGTGGCGCTGGGCATCGGCGTCGCCGTGCTGCAGGCGCTCTACCGGCTGACCCACACCAAGATCCGTACCGAGCACAGGGGCGCCTTCTGGCACGTGGTGGTGGAGGGCTCTTTGACCTTCGCCGCCGTCCCCCGGCTGAACCGGGCACTGGCGCAGGTGCCGTCGGGTGCGCGCGTGGATGTCGACCTCGAGGTGGACTACCTGGACCACGCCGCGTTCGAGGCTCTCCACAACTGGCGCGTCACGCATGAGCGGCTCGGCGGCCGGGTGGACATCGACGAGGTGCACGAAAGCTGGTACGAGAACGCGGTGTCCGGCACGCCGGCCGGCCGGAAGTCTCCCACGACGGTGGCTCCGTGGTTCTTCCCCTGGACGCACCGGCGACCCGAGGCTGCCCCGAAGACCCATCTGCTGCACGGAGTCAGCGAATTCCAGCGACTCACCGCGCCCCTGGTACGGCCCGTCCTCGCCGAGCTCGCGGAGCTGGGCCAGTCGCCTTCCCAACTGTTCATCACCTGTTCCGACTCCCGTCTCGTCCCGCATCTGATGACGGCGAGCGGCCCCGGTGACCTGTTCACCGTGCGCAATGTGGGAAATCTCGTTCCGCGTCCCGTTGAGGGCGGCGCCTCAGGTGATATCGACATGTCCGTGGCTGCCGCGATCGAGTACGCCACCGAGGTTCTCGGGGTGAGCACGATCACCGTGTGCGGCCACTCCGGCTGCGGAGCCATGGGCGCGCTGCTCGACGGCGCCGGGGACGGCGACCGTCCGATTGACGCGTGGCTGGCACACGGTGCCCACACCGTGGCCCGGTACCGTGTCGACTCCGCGACGGAGGAGGCCGAGGAGGTGCCTGGCTCGGCGCAGGATCGGCTGGGGCGGCTCAACGTCCTCCAGCAGTTGGACAACCTGCTCGCCCACCCGGGTGTCAGCGAGCGGGTCGAAGCCGGGACTCTGCACCTGACGGGCATGTTCTTTGACATCTCATCGGCGGAGATGCACCTGCTGGACCCGGCTACAGGCACCTTCGCCCCCGTCGGCGCCAGGGAAGTCCCCGCCGGATCAGAGGCCGGGGCTCACAGCGACCACTCCCGGGAGCATGTGCCCGCATGACCAGAGCCCGCCGCATTCGTACGGTCGTCGCCGCGCTCACCCTGTCACTCCTCACCGCGGCGCCGGTGATCAGTGCACAGCATGCCCCGGCCCCCCGGCTCGGTGACCCGGTGGTGGTCGAGCGCGCGCCCCGATCGTCGGCCGTGAGACCGTCGGGGGGACCGTACGAGGACGGCGGGCGGCTGGAGACGTCCTCCCCGTCGGCCGGCTCGCCCCAGCAGACCGGGCAGCCGACCGGCACCGGCCCGTCGGAGGAAGACGTCGTGGACGTGTCCGAGCCGACCCCGACCGGGCCGCCGACCACGTCGGAGAGCCGTCCCTCCTCCGAGGCGGAACCGGTGCTGCCTGTATCCCCGCCCCCTGCCAGCAGCGGGGGTACAGGAACCCCGACACCGGCCGTGACCCCCAACTCCACCACTGGAGACGGCGACGACGACAGTGACGGAGATGACGGCGGCGGTGGCGACGACTGACGAGCCACAACCGCAAGAGCAGCCGCAGCAGGTGGGGGCGGGACCGAGCCTTTTCCGGCGCCGTGGGTTCCGCTCGATCCGGCTGCGGCTGCTCTTGCGCATGCTGCTGCTCGTCGGTCTGACCATCGGCCTCATCACCGTCGTCGAGAGCTTCATCCTCTCGGCGCGCCTCAATGAGCACGTCGACGCGGAACTCGCCCACGAGATCGGCGAGTTCCGGAACTTCGTGAAGGGCCACCGCCCGAGCGCGGACCAACCGCGGTCCGGCGTCCGCGAACTGTTCGTATCCGTTCTGCAGAACCAGGTTCCCGATCGGCACCAGACACTGCTGACCCTCGTCGACGGGGCCCCCTTCCGGCGTACCGCCGTCGAACCGCCGGCCCGGCTGGACATCGACCCCGCCCTGGTGGCCGAGTTCGCGGCCGCGGCCCGGCCCGCCTACGGCGACGCCCCCACTGCGGCCGGACACATCCGGTACGTGACCGTACCCGTCACGGTCGAGGGGGATCCCGCTCACGGCGTCCTCGTCATCGCCACGTTCACCGAAAACGAGCGTGCCGAAATCAGCCACACCATCCGGATGGAAATGCTCCTCGGCCTCAGCGCGCTGTTCCTGGCCGCCGGCGTGGGCTGGGTCTTCGCCGGACGCCTCATCGCCCCGCTCGTGCTGCTCCGGGACACCGCCCGATCGATCAGCGAGACCGACCTCACCGCGCGTATCCCGGTCCGCGACGAGGACGAGATATCGCAGTTGGCGACGACCTTCAACGCCATGCTGGACCGGATCGAGGAGTCGTTCGCCACGAAGCGGCAGTTCATGGACGACGCCGGTCACGAGCTGCGCACCCCGATCACGATCATCCTCGGCCATCTGGAGCTGCTCGACGACGACCCGGTTGCCCGCCGAAGAACCGTCGACGTGGCCATCGACGAGTTGCACAGGATGAACCGCATCGTGGAGGAGCTGCTGATGCTCGCCCAGGCGCGTCGCCCCGACGCGCTGCACCCCGGGGACATCGTCCTGCCGGAGCTGATCGAGGAGGTGTACGTCAAGGCGTCGGCGCTGGCCCCACGCCGGTGGCTGCTCGAACTCGCCGACGACACGCCCCCCTGGGTGCTGCACGGCGACCGCCAGCTCCTGACCCAGGCGCTGATCCAGCTCGCGCAGAACGCGGCCCAGCATACGAAGGATCACGAGCGCATCTGGATCGGCGGCCGAGCACACGACGGTGTCGCCGAACTCTGGGTCCGCGACAGCGGCCCCGGCGTGGCCCCGGCCGAGCAGGACCGCATCTTCGAGCGGTTCGCGCGCGGCGGCCGGGCTCGCGGATCCGGCGGCGCGGGCCTGGGTCTGGCGATCGTCAAGGCCATCGCCGAAGCGCACTACGGCAAGGTCACGTTGGACAACCGTCCCGGTCACGGGGCCACCTTCACCCTCAAGATCCCTCTTCACAAGGTGCCATGCGACCAGCAGAGAACGCTTCCGCCCACATTCTCATCGCCGAAGACGAAGCCGAAATCGCGTCCTTTGTGGGGAAGGGGCTCCGCTCCCACGGCTTCCTGACCACCGTCGTCACCAACGGCGCGGCTGCCCGGCACCGGGCCCTGTCCGGGAACTTCGACCTCCTGATCCTCGATCTGGGCCTGCCGGACGAGGACGGGTTCACGGTCCTGTCCCATCTCCGCGCGGTGGACTGCCCGCTCCCGGTGATCATCCTCACCGCTCGGAGCGGTGTCGTCGACACGGTGAAGGGCCTCGAAGAGGGTGCGAACGACTACATGTCGAAACCGTTCCGCTTCGATGAACTGCTCGCGCGAGTCCGCCTGCGTCTGCAGGACGGCGACAACTCGGCGCTGTACCGCGCCGGATTGGTTCTCGACGGCCGCACGCGTCAAGCCCGCGTGGACGGTCGGATTGTCGACCTCAGTCCGCGGGAGTTCGCGCTCCTGGAGGTCATGATGCGCAACGCCGGACGCGTGCTGCTCCGCGAGCAGTTGCTCTCCACGGTGTGGGGATACGACGCCGACGAAGCCTCCAACATCGTCGATGTGTACGTCCGCTACCTCCGGCGCAAACTCGGCACCGCCCTCATCACCACCGTCCGCGGCCGCGGCTACCGGCTGGATCTGCCGGACGCGACCTGACCGGCCTGGCTGACCGAGGGAGACAAAGATGAGAAAGATGAGAACGGTGAGGTAAAAGTGAACTCTCCGCTTCTCCTCGGCTTTCTCTCGCATTCTCCTGCCGTGGCCAGGATGGGCGCCGCGCCGACGCCGTACGCGTCGGCCGATGTCCATTCGTAGGGGAGATGAAATGCCGCTCAACCGCAGGGAATTTCTCAATCGGTCCGCGATGGCGGGCGCCGGAGTCATGCTGGTCGGCAGTGTGGAGGCGCTGTTCGCGGCGCCCGGTGCCGTCGCCGACACCGCCGAGGCGGGCAGTGCCGTCGGCTACGGCCCGCTGGTCACGGACCCGAAGGGTGTGCTCTCCCTGCCGGAGGGCTTCTCCTACCGGATCCTCACCCGCACCGGTGTCACCACCCTGGAGTCCGGCCAGACCACCCCGAACCGTCACGACGGCACTGGCGCCTTCGCGGGCGGCGGCGATGACGATGACGACGACGTCACCCTGCTGGTGAACAACCACGAGATCGACGACCCGCTGAGCGCGGCCGCCTACCCCGTGCCGCACGTGGACGGCCTGGTGTACGACCCGACGGCGGCCGGCGGCTGCACCGTGGTCGAGGTGTCCGAGGGTTCGGTGCGCGAGTGGGTCGGCATCGCCGGCACCTCCACCAACTGCGCCGGTGGAGTCACCCCATGGGGCACCTGGCTGACCTGCGAGGAGACCGAGGCCCTGGCCGGCGTCGACGGCATGACCAAGGACCACGGTTACGTTTTCGAGGTGGACCCCGCGCGGGGCAGCGTGGCCAACCTCGACCCCAAGCCCATCAAGGCCCTGGGCCGCTATGCGCACGAGGCGGTGGTGGTCGACAAGAGCGGCGGCCACCTGTACCTGACTGAGGACGCCTCCAAGCCCAACGGCTTGCTCTACCGCTGGACCCCGCCGGCCGGCTTCGCACACGGCCCCGGCAAGCTGCGGGCCCTGGCCGACAACGCGGGCGTGCTGGAGGCGTTCAAGTGCTTCGACTCCGCGGGCCAGTACGTCGACGACCTCTCCCGCGCGACGCAGATCGGCACCGTGCACAGCGTGCAGTGGGTGAAGGTGCCGGACCGCGACGCCCGCACCACCTCTGTCCGCAAGCAGTTCCTGGCCGGTGAGATCACCCGCTCCCGCAAGCTGGAGGGCATGTGGTGGGGTGACGGCGGCGCGTACTTCGTGTCCAGCTACGCCCGTTCCGAGAGCCCGGGCACCGCGCACGACGGCCAGGTGTGGTTCTACGACCCGCGCAGCGCCACCATCACGCTCAAGGTGCTGCTGGCCGTCAACCCGGACACGTCCAAGGACGGTGCCTACGACGGCCCGGACAACATCACCGTCTCGCCGTTCGGCGGCCTGGTGATCGCCGAGGACGGCGACGGCGTGTCGCACCTTTTCGGCGCCACGCTCGACGGCACCACCTACCCGATCGCCCGCAACGAGCTCAACGTCGGCACCGCTGAGGCGCCCGAGTACAGCGAGTTCGCTGGCGTCACCTTCTCTCCCGACGGCAAGACGCTGTTCGCCAACATCCAGGACCCCGGCATCCTCGTCGCCATCACCGGTCCGTGGGACGGCGATGACGACGGTGATGACGACTAGGTCCCCGACGAGTTGCGGAGCATGCGGTCCGGGAAGCCCAGACCTCCGGTCGCGTCGCACCTCGCCCGTGACTTGGGCATCCACAAGGAGGCGTTTGCGGGGCGGGGGTCCCGCCCTGGCCGAGCCGACCGGACCGGCGCGACGCGCGAGCGATCACACTCTCCGGCCGGAGGCGGACCCGGACGCTGTTGTGAACGCCGACGGGGGGATGTCCCTGTTACTGTGCTGACCTGCGGAAACGGCCATGAGGCTCCGCCCCCGAGTGCCGGGGCGCAGCCTCTGCGCGTCGGAAAGGGAATCCGCTGCGGGTGGGTTCGAGGCCCTTTCCCGAAGTGGCGCAATCCGTGCTGCGGATCAGGCCAGATGGGGTGAGCGGGCGTCGGGGCCGGTCGGGGAGAGGCGGCCGCTGGCCAGGGAGGCGGACAGACCGGTGACGGTGAAGCCCATGGTGTCCTGGCAGCGGTCAGCCACCCGGACCGCCCTGCCGCCGTCCACGCGGAAGACGCCGAACCGAGGCCGTCGGTGTGCTGCCCTCGACCGGGCAGCCGAGACCACGCGCTGGTCAGACCGTGCTCCACGTGGACGACGACTTCGCCACCGTGGCCGCGGTCCTCAAGGAAGTCCAGCAGCGGGACGTTCTCGACTGACCGCCGATGTCGTCCCGGCCCCTTCATCCCGCCCGGCCGGCGACACACATGGGGTACGGGCCGCACTTACGGTCACCGCTTCGGTCCGCCGCGCCAAGGCGCGGGACGCCGTGCTGACGCGCTGTGACGGCGCCTGTGGAAACCCGGGATGCGAGCGTGCGCCAAGCGACGTGAAGGACCCCGGGCGGCCAATCCTGGAGGGTGACCACATCCACGACATCGCCAAGGGGCGGCCGGGACGCCCCTGAGCAGATGATCGCCCTGTGTCCGAACTGCACTGCGGTGAAAACGTAAAGGACGACACGAGAGGCGCCACGTGACCGGCTGCTCGGTGTGGCGCAGGAGGCGCACGCGGCCTGGCTGAGCCGAGTCCCCGACGCTGCCGAGCACTGCTGATACGGGTGGTAGCCAACGGTGGTGAGCCCGCCCGGGGGTGTGTTGGGGCGGGCTCACCATGACCGGTCGGTGGACCGGAAGTGTGTCAGTTCGTGTCGAGTGCGATGGCTATGTCGGTGATGGCCAGCGGGAACTGCCCCACGCCGGCCGTGGCCCCGGTGAACAGGTTGACGCTGTAGAGCGTCGCCGAGCCACTCGCCGAAGCGAGAGTGGCGAAGGCCGACACGGAGGTCGTCTTGCCGTTGGTCAGGTCGCTGAAGATGTCAAAGCCCGCATTGAGGCCGGCGTCCACGCCGAGCGCGCCGGTCGGGGCCAGCGTCCCGTTGTTGGCCGGAGACTGGATGACGGCCTGGTCCGTGGCCGTGTTGATGTCGAACAGCGTGGTCGCGGTCTCCGCGTTCACGTCGTTGTTCGTGTAGGCAGCGGCGGTGACGCCCCTGGTCGGCCCGGTCGCCGGCGGGGTGGTCAGTGTGGTGTCCTCGGTCGTGGTGCCGTCGGCGAGGTTGTGACGCAGGTTCTGGCCGTTGTCGCTGATCACCCGCAGCCGGTCGGCCGCGGGATTGAAGTCGACCCCGAAGTTCGTGCCGTACAGCGGAACGCGGAGCTGGGAAACCTTGGTGACCACCACGTCCGTGGTCACTGGCGGGGTCTTGATCGTGTAGATGCCGCCTTGGTTGCCGACGCCGTACATGAGGCCGTTCTGCACGCGGAAGTCGATCCCGATCAGCGCGGTGTCGCCACTGAGCCCGGTGACGGCTCTGACCCAGTCGAGCACCTGGGGTCTGTCGGTGGTGAACGTGGCCATTAACGTGCCGTCACTCGAGATCCCGAACGCCCGAAGGCTGTCGGCCTGGGCCTGGGCCCAGCCGTTGCTCGGGGCTCCCACAACGAGTGCCGCCACGGCGGATGCGACCGCGACCGCCGCAGCCATTCTCTTTTTGATCCCTGCTCGCATCGGTTCTTCCCTCCCGGTGAGCGTGTGGCGTGGTAAAGGCAGTGCGGCATGGTCCGCTTGGTTGAACCATCAGCCGGCGACCACAAGCTATTTCGCAGGACTGGACACATCCACTGGATGGTGATTGAACTACTCACCTCGGCGTCTTGCGGGCACGCGAGGCGGGCGGCAGTTGGGAACACACCCTCACGAATCGACGGGGGCAACGCGATGCTCCTCGCCCCGCACGGCGCCCATCAGGGCGGCGACGGCATGGGCGTCAGCCTCCGGCCCGGGGTGCAGGCTCAGCAGGCGGAAGGTGCGGGCGACGGGGGCGGGCAGACGCTGGTACGACCAGGAGAACACCGCCTCCACCCGCCGCACGCCGGTAGCCGCCCGCGTCCAGAAGATCCCGTCGCCGCTGCTGGTCGGCCAGCTCCGTCACCAGGTCCGCCAGCTGCAGCGACGGGTGGACGACGGCGAGCTCGGCCGCGACCCGGAGCGCCAGCGGGAGCCGTACACACTGTTCGGCCAGGGCGGCGGCCGGCCCCGGCTCGGTTTCGACCCGCGCGCCGATGAGCGTCCGCAGCAGGGCGACCGCGTCGGGCAGCGGGAGCGGGCCCAGCCCGATGCGGCGGGCGCCGTCCCGGGCCACCAGGCCGGCCAGGCCGTCCCGGCTTGTGACCACGACGGTGCAGGACGGCGAGCCAGGAAGCAGCGGGCGGACCTGCTCCTCGGACAGGGCGTTGTCCAGGACCACCAGCATCCTCCGGTCGGCGATCTCGGTCCGGTACCAGCCGGCGCGGTCGTCGACGTCGAGCGGGCTCACGTCACCGGGGACCCCGAGGACGCTGAGAAACCGGGTGAGGGCGTCACCGGGCGGCATGGGGCGGTCCGGATCGTAGCCGCAGGTTGACGTAGAGCTGGCCATCGGGAAACCGGTGCCGCGTCCGGTGCGCCCAGTGGACGGCCAGCGCTGTCTTCCCCACCCCGGCCGTGCCGGAGATCACCGAGACGGCCACCGCCGTCGGGCTTCCCTTCGCTCCGGTCAGCAGCCGGTCGAGGGCCGACAACTCCGTGGCCCGGCCGGTGAAGTCGGGCACATCCGCGGGCAACTGCGCGGGGAGCGCGCCGGCGACGCTCACCGGTACCGGGCCGGTGCCCGCGTCCTGGTCGGGGACATGCCCGTGGCCGGGAGCAGGAGGCCGGGTGCGGCGGCGCAGCACGGACTCATAGGCCTCGGACAGCTCTTGGCCGGGGTCGACGCCGAGTTCATCGACCAGCAGGCGGCGGCTTCGCCGGTAGACGGCGACCGCCTGGTCGCGTCGCCCGACGGCCTGGTACGCCCGGATGAGCAGGGCCTGGGCGCCCTCGTCCAGTGGTTGCGCCGCTGCGGCCTCCTCCAGGACGGGCAGCACGCTGGGGCTCCTTCCCGCCGCGATCATGGCTTCGCCGTACTGGGCCACCACGCCACAACGCTCCCCGGCCAGCGCGACGGCCATCGGGTGGGCAGCGAGGAACGGCAGGTCGGCGAGGGGCGGCTGCTGCCACAGCCCGAGCGCGTCGGCCAGCAGCGCCGCGGCCCGCTCCTGGCCGCCGTCCCGCCGTGCGACCTCCGCCGCGGCGACCAGGTCCCGGAAGCGGAGCAGATCGATGACGTCGTACGGAACGCGCAGCGCGTAGCCGTCGCCGAGCCGGGGCAGCACCGCGCTGGGGGCGCGCGGCCGCCGCCCCGGCTCCAACAGGCGGCGCAGGTGCTTGATGCAGGTCTGGATGACGTTCGACGCGCTCGCCGGATGCCGCTCGCCCCACAGGGCGTCCGCGAGCCCGGAGAACGGCAGCTGCTGCCCACGGGACACGGCCAGCAGGGCGAGAATCGCACGGCGCTGGGGCGAGCCGAGGTCGAGGCGTGTGCCGTCCCGCCAGACACAGACCGGCCCCAGTACCTGAATGCGCATGAGCCCCCCGCATCGCCGTCTCACATCTCCCTCACCCTTCTCTCATCAGCGGCATATCCGGAAGGCCCATTCCGGCCCAGTGCCGCCCACAGCTGCCACCAGCCAGCCAGCCAGCCAGCCGTTCAGTGCCTGTCCAGTACTTTGGCTCCGAACGTTGTCCTGCAGCGATCAGTAAGGCCGGGAGGGCACGCTGGTGCGGTAGGCGCCGGGGGTCGCACCGGTCCACCGGCGGAACGCGCGGATGAATGCCGCCGCGTCGGCGTACCCGAGCCGTACGGCGATCTGGTCGACTCCGAGTCCGAGGGTGGACAGCATCTCGACTGCGCGAGCGTGTCGTGCTCCGTCGACGAGACGCCGGTAGGAAGTGCCCTCCAGGGCCAGGCGCCGGTGCAGTGTGCGGGTGGAGACGTGCAGCGCGGCTGCGGCAATGCCCATGTCGGGGAATCCGTCCGGCAACTGCATGAGCAGTTCCCGTACCCGTGCCGCGAATCCGCCGTCGGCGCGCCGGGCCAACAGGAGGCTGCACTCGCGTTCGCACACCTGCATGGTGCGCCGGTCCGCCTGCGGCAGCGACTGCTCCAGTACCGCTGCGGAGGTGACGATCGCGTTGCGCGGCGCCCCGAAGGCGATCGGCGCGTTGGCCAACGCCTCGTACGGTGCCGACTTTTGAGGCCGTGGGAAGCGCAGATCCAACCGGAGGGGTATGAAGGGCCGGCCCAGGATGGTGTCCAGGATGGTGCGGATGTTGGCCAATTCCCGTTCGACGAAGAACCGTCGAACGGGCTGGGGCACAAACCCGTCATCCAGGACGAGGTGGACCTCGTTTCCGTCCTCCTGAAGGCAGATCCCGACCATAGCGAAGGTGAGCTCCAGGTAACGCAGTCCCACAGCCGCCGCTTCGCGCAGCGTCGGGCTGGCGAGCAGTGCGAAGCCCCACACGCTGTACGTGCGCAGCGGAATCCGGCTACCGGCCTCCAGCCCCAGGCCGGGAGCATCGCCTGTGGCGCGGACCAGGTTCTGCGCCACCATGAGCTCCTGCCAGGCTCGGACGTGTGCGGCATCGTCGGCAAGAACGCTCCGGTCCACACCGCTGCCGCCGAGGCACGCCTGTACGGGTACTCCGCGCTCGACCCCGACATCCACCATCGCGCGCACGCCGGCAATGCCTCGCTGGAACAGCCGCGGAGCTGTGGAGGCTTCGTCCACCGCCGTCCTGTGTCCGGAACGGCCAACAGCATGGCCGCCATTGCCTGAAACCAGCACTGCCAATTCCCCTAGCATCGGAAGGGATCGATGCGGCGTATTCCGCCGCAGGCTGCCGTTCAGCCTAACCGGGAAGCGCGTGCGAGCCAGGGGGCATACGCGGTATCAGCCACGGTCACCCGTAGGGCTCAGCGCATCCCACAGCCATCGCGTGTGCAACCGCTGTACCCGAAGCGTTCTCGAGTAGGACCCCATGAAACGCACAGTACTGGTTGCCGGCAACGGGTGAATGGGGTGGCACTGCGTGGGTCCTGCGGAAGGAGCACCTGAGGGGCTGGAACTACAACGGTCAGGAGACCACGAAGTTGGATGGGACCACACTTCCGAATCGCACAGGCGGAGTGAGTGATGGACGACTTCAGCACGTTGGAAGTAATGCTGGTCGACAATGAGGATCTTGTGCGCCGCGGTTTCCGGCAGGCCCTCGGGGAGGCACCGGACCTCACCGTGGTCGCCGATGCGAGAGTCGGCGATGAGGCATTGCGCCTGGTCGAGCTGCGGCGACCACAGGTCGTACTCGTCGATGCCGAATACGAATTCATCCGGAAACTCGCCCAGCCTTCGGAGGCGGCAGCCCCCGGAATCATTGTCCTGACCAGCATCGGCCTTGACAGCCATCTGTTCGGGTCGCTGAAGGCGGGCGCAAGTGGTTTTCTGCTCAAGAGCGCCAGCCAGGAGGAGCTGACCTCAGCTGTCCGTGCCGTCGCCGTCGGCGCGGCTTTCCTTTGCCCCACGATGACCCGACGGCTGATCGATCGGTTCGAGATCCTTCCCCCGCCACAGGAGCGCAGCCACGCGGTCGCCCTGGCCGCCCTGAGCGGCCGGGAGACCCAAGTCCTGGCCGGTATAGCCATGGGGAGGTCGAATCAAGAGATCGCCCACGAGCTGCATGTGACGGCCGCCACCGTGAAGTCCCACGTCTCGCGCATCCTCGCCAAGCTCGAGTTGCCGAACCGGATGCACGCGGCGCTGATGGCCCAGCGGAGCGGTCTGGTGCACTCGTCCCAGCTTCCGCAGGCCTCCGCAGGCCCCCCGGCCCCTCAAGCTTCCTCCCCTCCGGCCCCGTCCCGCGCCCGTGGTCAGGCGGGCTTGGTGAAAGCGAGGACCACGTTGTGACCACCGAAACCGAAGGAGTTCGAGATAGCCGCGGTGACCTTGGTGCGCCGAGGGTTTCCCGTGACGACCTCCACCTTCACCTCGGGGTCCTTGTCGTCGAGGTTCCTGGTCGCGGGGATCACGTCGTTGAAGATGCTCAGGACCGTGAAGATGGCCTCGATCGCGCCGGCCCCGCCTATGAGATGGCCCGTGATCGACTTGGTCGCCGTCACGAGAGCATGCGGACCGAGCGATTCCAGTACTGCCGACGCCTCGATACGGTCACCGACGGGCGTGCCGGGAGCGTGAGCGTTGACGTGAACGATGTCCTGCGGGCAGAGGCCGCCGGAGCGCAAGGCCTGGCGGATCGCGCTGATCTGACCGTCCGCTGAAGGAGCTGTCATGGCGTGCGCGTCGGAGCTCATCCCTGTACCGGCGAGCGTGGCATACATCCGCGCGCCACGAGCCCTTGCGGCTTCGGTTCGTTCCAGTACGACGGCGCCGGCGCCCTCGGCCATGACGAATCCGTCACGGGCGCTGTCGAACGGCCGCGATGCGCTCTGAGGTTCCTCGTGACGGCTGGACAGGGCCCCCATGCGGGCGAAGGCAGCCATGGACAGCCGGCTGATGCATGCCTCGGTGCCGCCGGCGACAACGACATCGGCCCGTCCGGCGCGCAGTATGGCGAGCCCCATGGCGATTGCCTCCGCTCCGGAGGCGCAGGCGCTGGTGGGCGCGTGGGCACCGGCGCGGGCGTCGAGAGCCAGACTGACGGCGGCGGCGGAACCGTTGGGCATCAGCATCGTCACCGCGAACGGCGACACGCGGCCCGGACCCTTCGCCAGGGACGCCTCGTGCTGGTCGACCAGCGTCCTCCCTCCGCCGAGGCCGGTGCCGATCACCACGGCCAGCCGCTCCGGCGCGACCTCGGGCGCGCCGGCGTCGGCCCATGCTTGCCGGGCCGCCACCATCGCAATCTGCTGGCAGCGGTCCATTCGTCGGGCCTCGACCCGGTCCAGCACCTTGGTCGGTTCCTGACTCAGTCGGCCTACCAGCCGTACGGGCAGGTCGCGGGCCCACGGTTCGTCGAGCACGGTGATCGGGGATGAGCCGGCGAGCAGCGCCGTCCAGGTGGAGCGGACGTCGGCTCCCAGCGGCGTGGTCATTCCCAAGCCGGTGACCCCAACGCCGGTCGTACCGAGGACTTCCCCGTCCGCGAGATCGGGGAGATCGGGGAGCTTCGGATAGCCCAAGAAGTAGTCAGATGCTTCGTAGGACATTACGGATCCCTTTCTGAAGCGTTCCGGGGAAAATGCTCTCCCTTGAACACGGGCCCTGCGTCGTCCTCTGGCCGTCGTCATGACGGTAGCCAGTACGGGGCGCTTTCCGTAACGGCCGGCGGACGGAACCGTGAGGGCGACCGGAAGGTGAGTTGTCATCCGTCTTGCGGGTTACTCATCACTCGCCTCCGGTAGGGGGTGGACGCCATCCGGCGGCGGATATCCGAGATTTCTCGGCCTCGTTAACATCTTCTGAGTGGAACGGCCATGGCGCAGGCGTACGGCAATGGCTGGGTAAATGGCCAAGTCCTGGCGGGGAAAGTGGGAAATCGCGAGGGAAATGGAAATGTCCAAGCCGAACAGGAGGACCGCAATGTCAGAGGATGCCCTCATAGAATCGCGGCTCGAGCCGACGACCTTGGTCGAGCTCTGCAGGTACCGCGCGTCCAGGGAGCCCGATCGACGGATGTTCGCCTTCCTGGAGAACGGAGTCGAAGAGTCCGACTCGCTCACCCTCGCCCAACTCGACGCCCGCGCACGGGCGATCGCTGTGCATCTGAGCAGGCATGCCCCGCCGGGCGCCCGCGCCGTGCTCAGTTACCCGCCGGGCCTGGACTTCGTGTCCGCCTTCTTCGGCTGCCTGTATGCCGGCCTGATCGCGGTGCCGGCTCCTCCGGTGCTGCGCGTCGGCGTCGACGACCGGTATACGCGCTTCCAGGCCATCATCAACAGCTGCCGACCGGATCTGCTGCTGTCGAACGGGTCCAGGCAGAACCGTGTCGAAGCGTTGCTGAAGGGCATCTCCACACCACGCCGGCCGACCTCTGTGGCGACTGACGAGATCAGCGAGACGGACGCGTACGGCTGGAATGCCCCCCGCATCGGCCCGGACACGGTGGCGTACCTGCAGTACACCTCCGGCACGACCGGTCCGCCCCGGGGTGTGGAGCTCACCCATGGCAACGTCCTGCACAACCTCTCGCTGATCCTGGCCAACGGTTCCCGGGCCACGGACGACGTCGACCGGCTGCCGCCCGTTGTGTCCTGGCTGCCCGTGTTCCACGACATGGGACTCATCACCGGGGTTCTGCAGCCGATCTATGTCGGGTACGACGCCGCACTGATGCCGCCGACGGCGTTCGCCCAGCATCCGGTCAACTGGCTGCGCGCGATATCGGACCGCGGGGCGGGCATCAGTTCGGCACCCAGTTTCGGGTACGAGCTGTGCCTGCGGCGCGTCTCCGAGGAGCAGCTGCGTTCCCTCGATCTCAGCGGCTGGCGGATCGCGGTGGTCGCAAACGAGCCGGTGCGGGCAGAGATGATTGACCAGTTCAGTGCCATGCTCGCCCCGTTCGGCTTCCGCCGCGAGGCGTTCTTCCCGAGTTACGGCATGGCCGAGTCCACCGTCATGCTCAGCGGCGGGCCGGTGGAGCCCGAACCGGTGATCCGCCGATTCGATGCGGTGGCGCTGGCGAAAGGCAAGGTGCAGCGAGCCGGGTCCGAGGACGAGGCCCGCCGACTGGTCGGGCTGGGCCAGTTGCACCCCTCCATGACCATCGCAGTGGTGCATCCGGACACCGGCGAACCGTGCGCCCCGGACGAGACGGGGGAGATCCTGGCCTCCGGACCGAGTATCGGTACCTCGTACTGGAACGCCCCTGAGGAGACGGCGCGTACGTTGAACGCCACTGTGCGGGGCCACGACGGCCACCGGTTCCTGCGGACCGGCAGCCTCGGCTTTCTGGACGGTGGTCAGCTCTTCGTCACCTGCCGGGTGGCCGACCTCATCGTGGTGGACGGTATGCAGCACTACCCGTACGACATCGAGGCGACCGCAGAGGAAAGCCACGCCGCCATACGGGAAGGCCGCTGCTGCGCCTTCACCGTCGAGGACGGCCAACGCGCGCGCCTCGTCGTCCTGGCCGAGATCAACAGCCGGTACTCCGTGGTGGCCGACTCCGCCCCGGACACGCCGTCAGGGGCCCGCGTGAAGGTCGGGGCGGGTGAAGTTGAAGAAGCCGTCCGAGAGGCCGTCTTTGCTGGGCACGGCCTCCTGGTCGACGACGTCCTCCTGGTCAAGGCCGGTGCACTGCCGTTCACCACCAGCGGCAAGCTGCAGCGCGCACAGTGCCGGTCCAGGTACCGGGCGCGGGTATTCGAGATGGTCTGAACCTCGCTCCCTGCAGGGAGGGCGCGCGAACTGCCCGCCGCCTTCTTCCTCCTTCCTCCGTTTGGAGTGGTCTCATGCGAACCGTTCATCAGCACGGTGTCCGACTGCCCGAGGGGGTGGCAGGCGAGCACGGCGCACTGTCGACGTTGATCGACCTGTGCCGCACTCGTGCGGCAGCCGAGCCCGACCGGAAGAATTTTGTGTTTCTGGGCGATGGTGTCGAGGAATCCGACTCACTGACCCTGGCCGAACTCGACTGCTATGCGCGGGCGATCGCGGTGACGCTGCGAAAGCGGGTTTCTACCGCGCGCGCACGCGCGCTGCTGAGTTACCCGCCTGGACTGGATTTCCACGCCGCCTTCCTGGGCTGCGTCTATGCGGGTCTGATCCCGGTGCCGGTAGCTCCGCTCGACGGCACGCGGGGCAATGCCAAATGGACCCGGGTGCAGTCGATTGCCGCGAGTTCCGAGCCCTCGCTGTTCCTGTCCACCGGCCCTATGCTTGCCGCCGCGGACCCCGTCCTCACCGACACCGACGGGCTCGCCCGGCTCAATCGGGTGGCGACCGATGAGGTATGCCTGGACCTGGCCCAGCAGTGGACCCCGCCGGTGGTCACCGCTGAGATGGTCGCCTACCTGCAGTACTCCTCGGGATCGACCGGCCTGCCGAAAGGCGTCGCGATCACTCACCGCAATGTGCTGCACAATCTGTCGTTGATATACGACAGCACGCGTCGGCCTGCCGACGACGCCGGGCTGCCCCGCCCATCGTCGGTGTCGTGGCTGCCGCCGCAGCACAACATGGGCCTCATCTGCAATGTCCTCGACCCTCTTTTCTGCGGCCGGGACGTCACACTGCTGCCTACGATGACATTCGTACAGCGTCCGCTCACGTGGCTGCGGGCGATCTCCCAGCTCGGACGCGCGGACAGCTGCGCGCCGAACTTCGCCTACGACCTGTGCGCACGCCGGGTGACCGAAGCTCAGCGCCGAGAACTCGACCTCAGCCGTTGGGAGATGGCTCTGGTCGGAGGTGAACCCGTCCGCCCCGATACGCTCGACCGCTTCAGCGCGGCATTCGCCGAGGCCGGCTTCCGGCGCGACGCACTGTGCCCCGGGTACGGCCTCGCTGAGGCGACAGTGATGGTCACGGCCGGTCCGGTCGGCCAGGGCCCGGAAATCCTGCGGCTGGACTCCGCGGCGCTCGCCGCCGGGAAGGTGCGCACAGCCGCGTCGACGCAGGACAGCCGCGAGTTGGTCGGCTGCGGCCGGACACATCCGTTGAGCACGGTTGTCGCCGTCGATCCGGCGACAGGAAAGCCCAGCGGGGAGGACGAGGTGGGTGAGATCTTCGTGTCCGACCCGAGCGTCGCAACGGGCTACCTGAACGCTCCCCAGGAGAGTGCCGCGACCTTCATGGGGACCCTTCCCGACCAGCCGGGCGAGCGCTTTCTCCGTACCGGTGACCTCGGATTTCTGCACAACGGACAACTGTTCATCACCGGTCGGGCAAAGGATGTCATCATCATCGCCGGTGCCAACCACTACCCGCAGGACATCGAGGCCACTGTTGAGGCCAGCCACCCGGCAGTCCGCGAGTTCGGTGCTTGCGCCGTGTCGGTCGACGACGGCGCACACGAACGGCTCATCGTGCTCGCCGAGACGACGGCGGCAGCCGGCGGCGAGACCGATGAGCCGGTGACTGCCCAGGAGATCAAGCGGGTGATCAGGCGCGCCGTCCATGCAGGACACCGCGTCCAGGTACACGATGTCGTCCTTCTCAAGCCGGGCACGCTGCCGCTCACGACGACCGGCAAGCTGCAACGGCGCGACAGCCGGGACCAGTACCTGGGGGGTTCCTTCGAGGCCGCCCTCATCGAATGAGGATGCGCGGTTCGAGTCGCGCGGCCTCCTGGTGAGGAGCCCAGGGCAGTCGTCGTTCATGCCGGTGTGAGTGGGCCTGCCGGCGGAGCTGGACAGCACCGGGGCACGGCAGGACTCGTGAGGCTGAGCAAGGGACGATGGATGATGCTCCGCTGACCCGCGGAGACGGGGATGTCACGAGGGGCGGCACAGCATCGGGTTCTGCAGTTCGGCGCAGGGGCGGTGGCCGCGGGAGCGCACGATGTCCTTGCCGACCTCGTTCGTCAGATAGCGCAGGAAGCTGGCGGCCAGGGAGCCGGCCCGGGGCTCCCCGTAGGTGTAGGCGTACTCCGTCTCCCAGAAGGGGTAGGCCTTGTGGTCGGCCATCTCCAGGGTGGCCGGGTGACCGTCGATGCGTACGACCAGCAGGTCCTGGCGCCTGGAGGCAGCCCCGGCCTCGCTGTAGCCGAGGGCGCCCGGGGTGCTTGCGACGGAGTCCAGCACCTCGTTGGTGGCGTCTCGTCGGCAACGTACGACGCCACTGCCGGAATTTGGCTCCCGGCAGTCATCGGAGTTCTCGCCGGGCTCCCACCTGCCCGCGAGGATCTGCTTCTGGAAGGTCTTCCGGGTGCCGGAGTCGGATTCCCGGCTGACGAGGCGCACCGGCTTGTCGTTACCGTCCAGCTCGTTCCAGTTGGCGATGCGCCCCGCGTAGAGCTCTCTGATCTGTTGGAGCGAGAGGTCCTGGACGCCCGCCTCCTTGTTGATGACGAGGGTGAAGAGGGAGAAGGCTATGGGGCGCGGCAGGAGCTGCGGGTATCGGCTTCCCTTGGCTCCGTCGGAGAACGCCAGCAGACCGGGACTTCCGGAGCCCGTATCCTGCCCTGCCTTCTTCAGCCTGTTCAGGCCCTGGGAGCTGCCCTGGGTGTCGATGGTGAAGCCCGAGCCCGGACAGGTCTTCGCGTACGCGTCGGCGGCCTCCTCCAGGACGGGCTTGAAGGCCGTGGAGCCGGTCAGGGTGAGCTTTCCCGTGGCGCAGTCCAGGGGTGCCATCGCGTCGCCCCTGCTGAGGGAGACGGTGAGTTGGGCGAGGATGACCAGGACGAGGAAGCAGACCAGCGCGATGGCCTGCCGTGGCGTTCCCGTACGGCTCTTGGTCTCCTGTATCTCCCCGTTCCCGACTCCGCCCTTGATGCCACCGACGATCTCCGGCTCCTCGAACTCCTCCCGAGGGCCGTCCGCGGGTTCGGGGGCGCGTTCGAGTGCTGCCAGGACCTTGTAGTGCGCGGAGCGGTTCAACGGCACCTTGGGGAGTTCGATGACGCCGTTCAGCACTCTCAGCCCCGAGGCCTCGCCGAAGGAGTGGCGCAGGAAGTTGTCGCTGAGTTCCGTCACGACCATCCCGGCCACCCTGCGCCCGGGAAATCTGACGCGGATGCCGACCTTGTCGTCGTCGAGGACGGCGTAGTCGCTGGTGTCGATATGGGTCGCGCCGTTGTTCTCGATGCGCAGCAGGACGAACGACGGGTCGACCAGCGGCGTACCTTCCTCCTGCTGCTGTAACTGCTGCAGGGCTCCCGCGTACTGGGAGTGGACCGCGTCGGTGGCGGTGGTGTCCATCTGCACGCGGTAGCCGAGTCGCTTGCGGCCGTTGACGACGAACTCGTACAGCGCGGCGATGATCGGGACGACGACACCGAGGACCGCGAGTGTGACTTCCCACGGAAAATTGTCCATGACCGCCTCCGCTGAGCAGCAGAACAAGGATGAGGTGGAAAAACATACGAGCGCGTAGGCACGCGGGGTCGTACAGCGGCCAGCATTCGGCAGGTGTTCACCGTCCGTTGAGCCGTGGTGTCCGTCCGTCCGGCCCGTCGCGGATGAGGAGCCGAGGCGGTAGCGGGACGGGGGCTGGTGGAGCGGGGGAGCGGTGGGCCGGTGGGTGGAGCGGTGGGCCGGTGGACCCGTGGGTCACCGGGTGGACCGGTGAGCTGGTGGACCGTCCGCCGGCCGGGCGGTGTACCGATCGCCGGATTGCTGGAAAGCTGGCGGCCGATCCGCAACGGCTGAGGCCCCTGACCTGTCACGGACCTGCCATGACTGGTACTGCCACTGCTGGGCTGCGTCGTGGGCGGCTCCCTGCTGGCCTGCGACGGCCGTCCTGCGAAGGCCGTCCGACGGCCGGACCGCGACTGCTGGTCTGTCAATGGCCGGACATGTCCGTATCGGCTGAGCGCTGCCCGGGCACGTGCGGCTGTAGGGATGGAAAGGAAGAACCATGGGCCTTCGCCCCGCCGCACCGGCGGAGCCGGACGTTTCCGGGCCCTCGTCGGCGACGTCCTCGTCCTCGTCATCCGCGGAGCGGCCCGGTCCGGGCTCCTCAGCGGAGGGCCCCCGTCCGGGGCCGGTCGGTCTGCTGCGCCTGTCGGAGCGGATTCCGGCGCAGCCGTTCTGGTGGGAGAGCCGCCGGAGCATGCTGTTCGACGTCCTGGTCGCCCTGGGGTTCATGGCGGCGGGTGCCATGCTGCTGTCCGGAGCCGGGGACCATCCGTTCGGGGTGCCGGCACCGGCCTTCTACGCGGTGGCCCTCCTGATGGCATTCGCGATGATCTGGCGGCGCCGCCGGCCCGCGGCGCTCTGTGTGGCCGCCGTCCTGGCCACTCCCGTCCTGCTCACCGCCTCCCCGCTTCCCGTGTATCTGTACTCGCTGGCCAAGTACGGTCGCAGCCGCCGCATTCTGGTCGCCGTGACCGTGGCCGCGGGGCTCGTGATGGTCGGCACCCAGATTTTCTCGAGGGAGGGCCTGTTCACCATCCCCGCCATGGTCGTGAGCGTGGCCGGGCCCGTGCTGCTGGGCCTCTACGCGAGAGCGCGCCTGATGGTGGTGGCGAACCTGCGGGACAAGGCCGAACGACTGGAGCGTGAGCAGCTGCTTCTCCGCCGTCAGACCCGGATGGAAGAACGGACCCGGATCGCGCGCGAGATGCACGACGTGGTCGCCCACCGGGTGAGCCTCATGGTGATCCATTCCGGGGCCCTGGAGGTCGGCCCGACGAGCAGCCCCGAGACCGCCCGGACCTCGCAGCTCATCGGTGAGATCGGCAGACAGGCCCTCGACGAGCTGCGCCAGGTGCTCGGTGTGCTGCGGCTGGAGGAGAGCGAGGAGTCCGCGCCGCGTACCCCGCAGCCGACCGTGGACGATCTGTCCGTACTGGTCGAGCAGTCGCGCGCCACCGGCATGAAGGTCGAGCTGACGCAGTCCGGCACCCGCCCGCCGCTGGACAGGGCCGCGGAGCGCACGGTGTTCCGGCTGGTCCAGGAGGCTCTGACCAATGTCCACAAGCATGCGGGCAACGCCGCTACCCGGGTCGCTCTTCGGTACGAGGCCGATGCTCTCCATCTCACGGTGGACAATGAGCTGCCCACCGCGAACCCGACCGCGTCCGCCCCGCTGCCCAGCGGGGGCAACGGTCTGGTGGGACTGCGCGAACGCGTCACCGTACTGGGCGGGGCGTTCGAGGCCGGACCGCGCCCGGACGGCGGATTCCGGGTTTCGGCTGTTGTACCTGTGAAGGCCGTAGTGCCGGTGAAGGAAGAGGCTCCATGAGCGTGCGCGTGCTGCTCGCCGACGACGAGGAACTGGTCCGTTCCGGCCTGAGCATGATCTTGCAGGCGGATCCCGACATCAGTGTGGTCGCCGAGGCGGGCAACGGCGCAGAGGCTGTGCACCTGGCCCGCGCCCACCGGCCGGATCTGGTGCTCATGGACATCCGTATGCCCGTCATGGACGGGCTGGCCGCCACCGTGGAGATCGGCCGGCTGCCCGATCCGCCGAAGGTGGTGGTGCTCACCACCTTCGATCTGGACGAGTACGTGCACGCCGCGCTGCAAGCCGGAGCCATGGGGTTTCTGCTCAAGAACACCCCGCCACGCGACCTCACCCGCGCGGTCAGGACTGTCAACGACGGCGACGCCATGCTCGCCCCGTCGGTGACCCGGCGGCTGATCTCGGACTTCTCCGCGCGCGACAACTCGAGGACGGCAGAGGCCCGCAGCCGTACGGCGTGCCTGACGCCACGCGAAGGTGAGGTGCTCCGCCTGGTCGGCGAAGGCCTGGCCAATGGGGAGATCGGGGCTCGTCTGCATATGAGCGAATCCACCGTGAAGACTCACGTCAGCCGGCTTCTCGCCAAGCTCGGGTGCGCCAACCGCGTCCAGGCCGCGATCCTCGCCCACGACGCGGGACTGCTCGAGGTGTAGCTGCGTAGCTGCGGTCGGGGTCGGGCGCGCCGCCGGTCAGGCGTCCCGTACGCGCAGTAGGTGCACCGCACCGGCCATCGCGAGCCCTGCCCACGCGCACAGCACGGCGAAGCCGGCCCACGGAGTGAGTCCGCCCAGCATCGGCCCGAGCTGCGTGATCGCCCAGCCGGAGCTGGGGGGTCCGCTGCCGACGGGCAGGAACCGCCCCAGACGGATCAGCGGTGAGGCGGCCACGATGACCGGTACGACGAAGATCAACGCGAACATCGCGGCGATGCCGCCCGCGGTGTTCCGTACGAGTGCTCCCACCGCGAGCGAGAGCACGGCCAGCCCGCTCAGGTAGAGGCCGGAGCCCAGAACGGCGCGGATCACTCCCGGCTCGAGGACGGAGCCGGCCACATCCGGCGTGGTGGAGTGCACGACGGCGAAGGCCGCGACGCTCAGCAGCCCGCCCGCGACGAGCGTGAGCACCGCCACGACGAGTGCTTTGGCCACGAGCCACCGCCCACGCCACGGCACGGCCGCCAACGACGTGCGGATCAGCCCCGTGCCGTACTCGCTGCCGATGGCCGTCACGGCGAAGACCACCACGGCGAGCTGGCCCACCAGGAGGCCGAAGTGGCTGACATTGACCACCCAGGCGATCGGATGAGGGCCGGGCGGTTCCTTGTCCAGGGCGATCAGAGTCGCCACCCCGAGGACCGGGGTGATGAGGCTGAGCAGACACAACAGTGTGGTGCGGACGGTGCGGATCTTGGTCCACTCCGACCGGAGCAGGTCGGTGAATCCGGGCGCCGGGAGTTCGGAGGAGACGGACGGCGGGCGCGCGGCTGCGGGAACGGTGACGGACATGGCGAGGCGATACCGATCTGTGGTCGTGGTGTGGTCGTCATCGTGGTCGTGGTCGTGGTCGTGGTCGTGGTTGTGGTCGTGGTGTGGCGTGCGCTGGGTGTCGTTGCGCTGTGTGTCGTTCCGCGCAGGGCGCGGGCATCGGCGCGGAGCGTTGGCGCGGATGTATGTGCTGGGCGCGGACTTGCGTGTTACGTCAGTCCTGTCCGGGCGGGTCCGCGCGGTACTCCACGCTGTGACCGGTGCGTTCCATGAACGCCGTCTCCAGCGACGCGCGCTGCGGGGTGAGCTCATGGAGCACGGCCCCGCACTCGGTGGCGATCGCGGCGATCCGCGCGGAGTCGATCCCGCTGACGAGAAGCGTCCCCTCGGCGTCGGCGGTGATCTCCGCGCCGTTCTTCCGTAGCCGTACGCCCAGCTGGATGGCCTGCGGGGAGCTCACCCTGACCGCGTTGTGCGAGCTGCTCGCGATGAATGCGCGGACGTCGGTATCGGCGATGAGCCTGCCGCGGCCGATCACCACCACGTGGTCCGCCGTCACCTCCATCTCACTCATCAGATGGCTGGAGACGAAGACCGTGCGGCCTTCGGCGGCGAGCCCCTTCATCAGTCGGCGAATCCAGCGGACGCCCTCGGGGTCGAGACCGTTGACCGGCTCGTCGAAGAGCAGCACCCCGGGATCACCCAGAAGTGCGGCAGCGATGCCCAGCCGCTGCCCCATCCCGAGCGAGAAGCCACCGACACGCTTCCGGGCCACGCCCGCGAGGCCCGTGATCTCCAGGACCTCCGTCACCCGCCGGCGCCCGATCCGGTTGCTGCTCGCCAGCGCCAGCAGATGGCCGTACGCGGTGCGGCCGGGATGTACGGCCTTGGCCTCCAGTACGGCCCCGACCTCGCACAGCGGATGGCGCAGTTCGTGGAAGGGCCTGCCATGTACCAGCGCGCTGCCCGACCCCGGCCGGTCGAGGCCGAGGAACATCCGCATCGTCGTGGACTTGCCCGCTCCGTTGGGCCCCAGGAATCCGGTCACCCGGCCGGCCTGCACCGTGAACGACAGATCGTCCACGGCCGGCCTCTTGCCGTAGCTCTTGGTCAGGCCCTTGGCCTCCAATGTCACCGCGCCCACGCGCTTGCTCCTTCGGCAGATCTCCGGCGGTGTTGCCGGTCCTGATCACCGTAGGAACCGGGCCCCGCCCGGCGAGTCGCCCGAAAGCACGGACCCTTCACCACCGACGTCCCGAGTTCCGGCCCGGACCGTAGGTCGATCGGGGGAGGCCCCGTACACCGTTCGTTGGATGCGGCCGCGACCAGGCTTTTGGGCCGGCCAGGCCGTCGGAGTCAACGACCAAGGGGCTAGGCGTAGCGGGCAAGGGCAAGGGCAAGGGCAGCGGCCGAGGGGGAGGGAGAGGCCAAGGGGCAGCGGCCAAGGGGGAAGCCCGGGACAGGCGTCAGGGGTCCACGCGTTGGAGCAGGCCCCAGGTGAACTCCGCGACATGGTGGCCGGGTTCCCCGCCCGGGCTGTCGGGGGCACTGAAGGCGAGCCGCCACCGCGTGGGGGCAGTGCCTTCCATCGGGGTGGCGGGGGCGAAGGCGCGGGCCACCTCGTCCACTGTGCAGCACCACGGGCGCAGGTCCTCCACCGTACGGAGCCTGGGGCCGGTGGCGCCCGGAACGCGTACCAGCCACTCGTTCCAGACCTGGCCGCCAGGCGCGGCCAGCACCTCGAAGCGAAGATCCGGCCACAGCGGTACGGGCCAGCACAGGACTTCGCAGTCGAGGTCGCCGATCCGGCGGCGCAGCACCTGCTCGGGCGGACCGAGCACCGATCGGTAGCGCTGGAGGGAACCACGCGCGCGTGGGGAGCGGACCATGGCCTGCCAGCGTCGGTTCGCTTCCCGCATCTCCGCCCGGTCTGCGCCGAGTTCCGCGAGCGCGTCCTCGACCAGGCCGGGCTGGTGGTCGGCCATCCGCCGTAGCAGCACGAGCTGGAACTGCCACGGTCCGAAGGACACGGCAGACGGACGGCGGGCGTCGGAATCGGAGCTCATCGCGCTTTCCCGGCCTTCTTCGCGCACTCCAGCGGGGTGCGCGTGGATGTCCACGCTGTCCAGTCTGTCCACGCTGTCCATCGACTCGGGTTCCACGGAGCCGGTGTTTCGGCGGAACGGGTGCTCACGGACGCCTCGCCCGATCGGTGGGTCCGCATCCCGCAGCCGGTCGGGTGCGCCACGGAACTCGATGACATGAGCCGAACGGTACCCGGGGGTGGGGCGGAGGGGGTGCTGCCCGCCCCGGCCGGCCCCGGCCCAGCCCCGGGGTCGCCCCCGTCAGTGCGGCTGGAGGCGGCGCGGTCCGCCCGGCGCGGGGTGGCTCTCGCGGGGCAGGAAGAGGACCGAGTTGACGTACCGGATGCTGCGTTCGTGCGGGCCGAGGGTACGGCGGAGCAGGCCGTGTTCGGCGACATGGCCCGTACGGTGCTGGTGGCCGGCCAGGTCGAAGGAGGAGAGCGGTGCCCACGCCCGGCCGGGCAGCACCCAGCCGCCGTAGCCGTGCCCGTCGAGCAGCGACAGGACCGGGGCGAGCGGCTGGATGCGTACCTCAAGCTCCACGAAGAGCGCGGGCCGGTCGCGGCGCAGAATCTCCTCCGCGCCGTGCAGGACGGCCAGTTCGGCGCCGTCCACGTCGATCTTGATCAGGGTGACATCGGTCAGCCGCAGCTCGTCCAGAGGCAGGCACGGCACCTCGAGCGAGCTGCCGTGCAGCCCCCGGCGCACCAGCGAGGAGACCCCGCGGTCGCCGCGCCCGCCCGGCGGCATCCAGAGCGGTGCGGTTCCCGTATGGTCCGCCGCCGCGGCCTGGACGACCCGTACGTTCGCGGGCGAGGTCGAGGAGAGCAGCCGCGCCAGATGCGGTACGGGCTCGACGGCGACGACGCGGTCCGCCCGGCGGGCCAGCCGCCGAGACCACGGTCCGTACCAGCCGCCCACGTCCACGGCCGTGCCGCCCGGCGGGCAGAAGTCGGCGAGCCGCCGCAGCTCGGGCTCGAACCGTGGATAGAGCAGCGCGGCGGCGGCGGTGACCAGCCGGGGCGGTAACCGCGGTGCCATCCGGGCGGCGAGGGTCATGGCCCGGTCCGCCCGGTCCGCCCGGTCCGCCCGGTCGGCTCGCTCCGTACGAGCAGCTGCTGGTGTTCCTCGTCGGCGACCGGATCGCCCGAGGCGGGCAGCAGTTGCGGGATGCCGTCGACGATCGGATACCGGCGCCGCAGCCGGGGGTTGTACAGCGCGCCCCCGCCCTCGAGCAGGGTCAGCGGGCCCTTGTCGAGCGGGCAGGCGAGGATCCTGAGCAGTGGGTCATCGGGCTTCATGGCTCAACTCCTCGTCCTCCGGCAGGCTCAGCACGTTCAGCGAACTCAGCACATTCGGCGAACTCGGCCCGTTCAGCAGGCTCAGCGGGGCCCTGCCGAGCCGGCAGGCGAGGGTCCTCAGCAGTGGATCGCCCGGCTTCATGACTCAACTCCTTTGTGGGGGGTGGTGCTTCATGGCGTGGCAGCGTCAGCAGTACGGATACGGCGAGTGCGGTGCCTCCCAGCCGCAGAGCCAGCCGCAACGGGTCCTGCGGCAGCGGTTCACCGAAGGCGAAGCTGCCGCTCGCCACGGTGAACACGCAGGTGACGGTGGTGCAGACGGGCACGATCAGGGAGGCCCTGCAGCGTTGCAGCGCGGTCTGCGACAGGACGAGGCCGGTGGCTCCGGTGAAGACCAGCAGGTACGGGTACGGCGAGGAGAGCAGGTCCAGCGCGGCGCTGCGGAGGGCCGAGGCGCTGGGAGAACTGTGCGGCAGCAGGCCAGAGACACCCTTGATGGCGAGCGAGCTCACCCCGTACAGCAGGCCGACGGCGACCCCGTACTCGACGCCGGTGGTCGGTAGCCTGTGCCGCTTCCTTGCCCGCCGCTCCGCCGCCCGGTAGAGCCACAGACCCGCCGCGAGCGACGGCAGGCACAGCGCGAGCAGGGTGCCGGCGGGGGCGCTGCGGCTGACCGGCTCGACGCTGTTGTGCAGCGAGGCCACCACCATGACGAGCGCGAGCGTGATCACGACGACACCGCGCCGCTCACGGCCGCTGGGTTGCTCACCGAGCACCACCGACGAGAGCAGGAGGAGCAGCACCAGGCCCGAGACGAAGATGCCCTGGGCGGCGGCGATCGGCAGTGTGCGGTAGACAGCGAGTTGGGCGGCGAACCCCAGTGCGAGCGCGAGCGAGCCGCCGATCCACAGCGGGCTGCCGATCAGCAGCCGTACGACCCGCGCGGGCTTCCCGGCGCTCAGCGGCGGCAGGCCGGCCAGCGCCCGTTTCTCCAGCACGAAGCCGGTGCTGTAGAGGACATTGGCCAGCAGCGCGGCTCCCACCCCCCACCACACCGGCCTACACCCGCCTTGCGTGCACATGGAGGATCGACGCGAGGGAGGGGAGGGAGCAGAAGGCCCGGTCGAGCGTGCGCAGCGGGCGCGGTACGCCGTGGAAGGGCGCACCCGCGATGCCGACGACTTCGAAGCCGGAGGCTGCGATGAAGCCCTTCAGGGCGCGGGCGGTGTACAGCCGCAGATGGCCGACGACGGCGCTGCCCGGGCGGCCGTGGATCCGGCGCAGGCTCACCTCCGAGAACACCGGCTGGACCCCGGCGAGGAGCAGTCCGCGGTTGTACCAGGCGGCGAGGTTGGGGGTGGAGAGCATGAGATGGCCGCCGGGGCGCAGCACGCGGTGCAGTTCGTCGAGCGCGGCGTCCGGGTCGACGAGGTGCTCGACCACTTCGCTGAACAGCACGGCGTCCGCACCGCCGGTGACGAACGGCAGCCCGCCGTCGGTCAGTTCACCGCGCACAACGTACGGGATGCGGGGCGCGGCCCGGCGCAGCGCGTCCTGTGACCAGTCGACGCCGACGATCCGGTGCCCGGCGAGCACGCGGGCGGCGGTGGCCGCGGCGGAGCCGTCCCCGCAGCCGATGTCGAGCACGGTCGAGCCCTGTCCGGCGGCCCGTACGGGGCCGAGCGCGCGGGCGAGGATCCGTGCCTGACGCAGACTCCGCTCCTCGCCGGAGGCGACGGGGACGGCCGGGTCCTCGTAGAAGTCCCGCAGGCCGGGGGCGCTGCCGGGTGCGGGTGCGGGTGGCGGGGGGCCGGGAGGTGGAGGTTCGGATGATGCGGGCGCGGACGGCCCGGGCGCGGACGGTGCAGACGCAGACGGCGCGGGCGCAGATGACGCGGGCTCGGACGAGGCAGGCGCAGGTGCCGGCTCCGTACCGAGGTCGGTCTCGGTCCCGCGCCGCTGCGGCGCCTGTAACGGTGCTGACCCGGCGTGCTCCGAGGTGGGGCGGATGGCGTTCACGGTGGGCTCCCGGTGGTGGTGTCGGTCGCGGAGCCGCATGCGGCCGTGGCGGCGAGGCACTCCTCGAAGAGGTGGGCCAGAGTCCCCGCCGCGTCGTCGTCCAGCAGCGCCCGGGACCAGCGCAGGGCGAGGTGGAGACGCCCGTTCGTGCCGGCCGTCGTCACCGTCAGACCCCTGGGCATCCGGGCCGGGGCCGAGAACCAGACGGCCTGGGCGCGCCCCGCGTCGCCGAAGTCGAGCGGGTACGGGACGCGCCCGATGTTGCTCAGCAGCGTCGTCGACGTCCACGGCGCGACGGCCCGCCGCAACCCCCGGGCCACCGCGGCCCGGACCCCGACCGGCAGCACCGGCGCGGTGAGCAGCGCGCCGCCCCGGCCGAGCGGCGGCCGCGGCGCGGCCTTGAGCGCCCGGGTGCGCTCCGCGGTACGGCGCAGCAGCCGGGCGACGGCCGCCGGGTCGGGCCGTTCGGCGGTCAGCAGCCGCTCGTCGGCGGGGTCCTCCGGGGAGAGTCCGACTTCGACGAGCCGCGTGCCGTTGCCGATCGGCATGTCGATACCGCGCGGCCGGTCGTCCACCGGCATGGTGATCCGTACGGGGCCGGTGGGGCGGTCGTGGAGCCGGTTCCAGCGGGCCACCATCAGAGAGGTGGCGACCAGGAGTTGATCGTTGACGGTGTACGGGGGCGGACCGCCTGAGCCTCCAGGGCTTCCGGCGCTTCCGGCGCCTCCAGGGACGCGGCGCGGTACCGCCAGCTCGGCGATCAGCATGCCGTTTCCGGTGGCCGTGGCCGTACCCTGCGCGTCCGCGGCCACCCGCACGGGCCGTGCCCAGCCGGAACCGGAAGGGGCGGGCAGGTGCGGCCCGCTGCCCGCGCGTACGGATCCGGGTGGCCGTTCGGGCTGGGGCGCGGGGGAGTTGTCGGCGCCCCCATAGAGTTCCGCCGCCGTGGCCAGCACCCTCAGACAGGCGGGACCGTCGAGTGCGGTGTGGTTGAGGGTGAGCAGGAGGACACAACCGCCGCCGTCCCCGGTCGGGTTCCCCCGGCTGTCCCTTCTTCCGTTCCCGTCTCTTCCGTTCCCGTCCCCCCTCTTCTCCTCCTTCTTCCCGTCGGTATTGATCACTTCGAGCCGTAGTGGCGGGGAGGCCGACAACGGAGGGCACGCGGAGAGAGCCCGCACGCGCGCGTGCGCGAGAGCGTCCGGGCCGGGTGGCGGGAAGCTCACCGGGTCCACGTCCGGGGCGGGGGTGAGCTCCCACTCGTACCGCCGCCGGTACCAGCGGCCGGGCGCCTCCCGCATCAGAATGCGCGGGTGCCGGCGCAGCGCCTCCCCGAACGCGGCCCGCAGCCGGGCGGGTTCGGGCCGCCCGGGGAGGTGCACCTCGATGTGCACGGTCTCCGGCTCCTCCTCCTGAAGACAGTGCCGCGAGACCTCGTCCACGGTCGGGAACGGAATCCGCTCCACGGGCGGCGGGGAGGTCTGCTCGCGCCGCCGCGCGGGATGCAGGGCTGTCATCGGCCTTCCTCCTGCGCGGCGGAACTGCCCGCGCGGCGGCCCCCGCCGGACCTGCGACTGGTGAACCAAGCGGTGCCGGGCCGCCGCCGGGGGAGTGGTGAGCGCGACGGCGGGTGCGGGTGCGGCTGCTGATCCCGGACCCTCGGCTCGGGAGAGCCGTCCGCATCCGGGTGCCTCACCGTCACTACCGCCGCCACCAGCGCCACCAGGGCCAGGAACTGCGCGGGAGCGCTGAAGGCCCCCTCGTCCACGGCGATCGGCTCGCCCGCGCCCGTCGCCGCAGCGATGCCCGCCCCCGCCATCGCCACTACGGCAACCGGGACCAGCACGCCCGGCCGGAACCGGGCGACCACGGCCAGGACGAGGACGATGAGGGCCAGCGGGCCGGCGATCGCGGCGACGACGGCCGTCAGTGCCACGGTGCCCAGGACCCAGCCGGGAGCGGGAGCGGGGGCTGAAGCGGGAGCGGGAGCGGGCGGCAGTGGCGCGTCCGGCCCGTCCGCCCCGACCTGCCGGCCCAACCCATTCCGCCCGCCGTGCCCAACCGGAGAGACCTGCCCGCCCTGCCCGCCCTGCCGATTCGGCCCGTGGGGCCCGTTCGGCCCGTTCGGCCCGTCAGGCCCGTTCGGGGCCGCTTCGGCGTACGCGTCGGCTGCCGCGTACGCGCCGGCTTCCGCGTACGCGCCGGACGCGGACCGGCGGCGGATCAGCGCCAGTGCCACCAGCGCCGCGACGCCCACCGCCCCGCCGATCAGCCCGGCCTCGTACAGCAGGGCCGGCTCGTACTCCAGCTTCACCGTGCCGCCCTGCCCCGCCGGGATCAGCCAGGCCTGCTGCCAGCCGTCGATCCGCAGCGGGGTCAGCTCCTTGCCGCCCAGCGTGGCCGTCCAGCCCTCGCCCGCGTTCTCGTACGTCTGGAGGTAGGCCGCCTCGCCCGCGCCGACCGTCACCGCGCGGCGGTCGCCACGCCAGTCCGTGGCCTGGACGGAGCGGCTCGCCGCACCGGCCGGCCGCGGTTCGCCGCGTGACAGCGTGACATCGGTGAGCGCCAGCGGACCCGCGTCGCCGGCCTCCACGCGGTGCCGTCCCGCGGCCAGTTCGAGGCTGCCGCCGCGGGCCTCGCCCGCGCACAGCTCGACGTCGACAGGCCGACGGTCCGTCAGATCCCGTACGTGCCCTGAGGCCTTCGTCGCGTGCAGCGTGCCGTCCACCGCGAGCGGCGGTCCCTCCCCGCACGGCACCGAGAACTTCTCGTCCGGATCGGGCCGCTTCACCCGCAGATCGTCCAGCGCCGGTACGTACACCTCGCTCAGCCCCACCGGCAGCTGCAACTGCGAGTCCGCGATGGGGTTGTGGACGGTCAGCGGCGCGGTGCGGCTGACGGTGATGTCGAGCCGGTCGGTGGTGATCGGTTCGAACCGGGTCTGGCCGTTCTTGTCCACACCGGCCGTCGCCGCCCCGTCCGGGGAGCTGATCAGCACCTCCTCGGGCCGGGTGGACACCCCGCCCGCCGCGGCGAAGACGATCTCGCCGATCCTCTTCTTGCCCGGCCAGCGCAAGTGGATGACGGGCCGGTCACCGGCGATCCACGCCGTCGTCAGATCGCCGTCCACCAGATTGCGCGGGCTCAGCGACAGACCGGTACGGCTGGTGGAGTCCGCCGAGGCGGTGATCCGCTTGCGCTGCCCGGGCGCGACCCGGTCCAGCAGCCGGTCCAGCTCCTCGCCGGGGACGGCCAGCGCCTTCGCCTTCACCCTGGTCCCGCCCGCCACCCGGGTGGTGAACTGCCGGTGCAGTCCCCGCTCCGCCGAGGCGGGGGACAGCCCGCCGGGGTCGCTGCCGCGGTGCAGCGAGTACACCTCGGCGGCCGTGTCCGTACGCTCCGCATCCCGCGGCAGCGCCAGCAGCCGGGTGACCTGGACCCCCGGTACCGACACCTCCGCGAAGCCCGCCCCGGAGAGGCCCGGCTTGGCCTCCTGCGAGGCGAGGATCCGGATCCGCAGCCAACTCGCCTCGCCCGCAGGCGCCTTGACCGCCTGCGGGAGGCCGTTCGGCTGGAGCGGGCTGTCGGTGCTGCCCTTGTCCGTCTGGACGCGGACGAGCGTCGGCGCGGCCCGCATCCCGTCGCCCGGCAGCGGCGACAGCTGGATCGAGGGCGGCACAGTCGTGGGCGAGGAGAAGTCGATCCGCAGCCACTGGCCGACCGGCCGCCCCGGGCTGCCCTCGGCCCACGCGGTGTCCGGGTTCCCGTCGAAGGCGTTCACCGGGTCGTACTGCGGCAGATGGAAGAGCCAGTTGCCGCTGCTGGACGCGGTCACGGATTTCGCGCCGCGCAGCACGGCCGTCGTCTGGTGCCCGGTCCCGCGCGTGGGAAGGATCTCCTTCGGCCGCTCGCCCGCGTTCTGGAGGCTCCCGGAGTGGTTCCGCTCGGTCGCGGTGTACGTGTACGAGGTGTTGGAGTTGACCAGGCCGAAGCGGGTGTCGGCGCGGCGCAGCCCGTCCGCGACGGCCTGCACCGAAGGGGCGCCCACACCGGGGTGGTTGTCACCGGTGAGTACCGCGGGCCGGTCCCGCATCGACGGGTCGGCCGACAGCTGGAGCAGCGACTCGGGCCCGCCGCTCACCACCGCCGTACCGGCGGCCGGCTTCAGCCCGACCGGCCCCGGCCGCTCACCTCCGTCCACCGGCTCGTAGATCTCCACCGCCTGCTCGCGCGGGAAGAGCCCCTGGACCTGGAGCGGGGTGTCGGCGGGGATCCGGCCGCTGGTGAGCAGCGGGCCGAAGCCGGTGACCTTGCGGAATCCCGAGGACTCCAGTGTCCGCTTCACCGTCTGCGGCGGTACGTAGCCGATCTGGTCGGGATCGAGATCATTGCGCACGACCACGTCGTGGAGCCCGGCGCGCGCCAGGAAGTCGCGCAGGCCCGGCACTTCACCACCCGACATCAGCGCCTGCTCGACCGCGTCCATGGCGCGGCGCGACCCGGGTGTGCCGAACGGCACATAGTCGCGCTGCGCCCAGCGGGACTCGGCGAGCACGTCCAGCGGCTGGTCGATGGGCGAGCCCCAGGTGTAGATGCCGTGGGCGGTGGCGGGCACGACGAGGGCGCGGTTGTCGGGGGCGTGTTGCTCCATCCAGTCGGCGGCCTTGCTCCAGTGGCTCGGCAGTTTTTCGAAGGCACCGGGCTGGAGGATGCTGCCGTTGACGTACGGCCAGGCCAGGCCCGGGAGTACGAGCACGGCCGCGACGGCGGGCGCGAACCGGCGGCCGGGCAGCGGGCGGGTGCCGCGTGCCTCGGTTGCCACGGCCGTCAGATGGGCCAGGCCCAGGGCGAGCGCGAGGGCGAGCCCGGGCTGGAACTTGTAGACGTTGCGGAAGGGCCTGATCGCGCCGTTCAGCCAGTCCTGCACGGTGCCGTGGAACGGGGCGCCGAGCGAGCCGCCGTACCCGGCGAGTGCGATGAGGGCGACCGCCAGCACGGTCAGCAACAGCCAGCGCCGCTCGGGCAGATCGCGCCGGGCCAGCCCGCCGAGTCCGAGCGCGGCGGCGAACGCGGAGCCGAGCACCACGACGACCGCTGTGGCCACGGTCCAGCCCGCGGGCAGCCATGCCTCGCCGAAGTTGAGATACGCCACCCAGTTGCCCGCCCCGCGCAGCAGCTCGGTCGCGGACATGGTGCCGGTGGTGGTGTCCGCCTGCTCGATGTACGGCATGAAGTTCTCGCCGTAGGTGCCCAGCAGCAGAAGCGGAACCACCCACCAGGCGGTGGCGAGCACCACCCCGGGAACCCACCAGGCGATCAGCGCGCGCTTGCGCGGCCCGGCGGGGCGGCTGAGCAGATAGAGCCCGACGGGCAGCAGGGAGGCCAGAGTCGAGGCCGCGTTCACACCGCCCATGAAGGGGATCAGCAGCGCGGAGCGGGCGGCGGCGATCCTGGGGCTCGAGGTGGCGGCGGTCAGCGGCAGGAGTACCCACGGCAGCAGCGCGCCGGGCATGACGGCGGCCGAGGTGGAGCCGATGACGATGGTGAACGTCGGCCACAGGGCGTACGCCACCGCGCCGAGCAGCCGGGTGCCGGGTCTGCCCACACGGAGCCGTTCGGCCAGCCGCAGCGCACCCCAGAAGGCGGTGCTGACGATGATCGACAGCCAGAGACGTTCGGCCAGCCAGACCGGTACGTGGGCGAGGTCCATCAGCGCGTAGTACGGGAGCGTGGGGAAGGCGTATCCGATGTACTGGTCGGCGATCCCGCCGAAGCCCGCCCGGTCGTGCCACAGTTCGCCGAGGTCGCCGAGGAACTTCAGCGGATCGAGGGCCACGCCCAGCTTGGTCTCGAAGGTCATCTTCCCGGGCGAGGGCGCGAGGAAGGCCGCGAAGGCCACCGCCCAGAACCCCAGCAGCCAGCGCCTCCCCCGCGGCGGGCCGGCCGCGGGGGAGGGTGCCGGTGCGGGGGCGGGTGCCTGCGGAGGGGCCTGGACAGCACTGCTCATGGGGACCGCCGGAGGATGAGGAGGAGGTTCCAGGTCACGGCTGTATGCGGCTCCGGAGGGGCAGGAGCGCGGACAGCACCGCTCATCCGGACAGCACCGCTCATCGGGACAGCACCGCTCATGGGGACAGCACTGCTCATGGGGACCGCCGGAGGATGAGGAGGAGGTTCCACGTGGCGATTTCGCGCAGCCCCGGGACACGGGTGACCGCGTCCGCGAGGAACGGCCAGTAGCGGGAGCGCGCGGAGACCACGCTCACGTCCTGGCGGCTTCGCACATGCCGGAGGGTGGGGCCGATGTGGATGGTGAAGAGGTTCTCGCCGAGGGTGTGCTTGGCGCTGTGTCCGGTACGCCGCCGGTAGCGCTCCCGGGCCCGGTCCGCGCCCAGGTAGTGCCACGGCGCGGTCTCATGGCCGCCCCAGGGGGAGAGCCAGTTGGTGAATGAGACATAGATCAGCCCGCCCGGGCGGGTCACCCGCGCCAGCTCGCTGAGAAAGGTCTGCGGGTCGGCGACATGCTCCAGGACGTTGGAGGAGAAACAGACATCGGCCACCCCGTCGGCGAGCGGCAGCAGGTAGCCGTCGGCGACCACCGCCCCCTCCGGAAGCCGTCCGCGCGCGGCGAGTTCGCGCACGGAGGGCTCGAAGAGATAGCTGTACGCGCCCCGGCGGCGGAACTCCTCGGTGAAGTGGCCGCCACCGCCGCCGACGTCGACGACCACCTTCCCCTTCAGCGGTACGTACTGCTCCAGCTGCTCGGCGGCGTCACGGGCGAGCAGGGAGTAGCAGTGCTCGGGGTCGTGCTGCTCTCTCAGGAAGGCCCGGAAGAGCGTGACGGATCTGCGGAGGGACGGGTCCTTGAGGGCGAACTCCCGCACGGTCGCTCACCTCCCGGGCTGCGAAGCTCCGCGACCTGCCAGATACGCCTCGGCGGCCACGTCCCGGAACCGGCGGACCGTACTGCTCCAGCGGAATCGCGCGGCCCGTCGAGCGGCCGCCCTCCCCAGCGCCTCGCGCCGCTCCGCGCTGAGCGCGAGAGTGCACCAGGCCGCGGCGAACGAACTCTCGCCGCGGGCGAGCAGGCCGGTGACGCCGTCCTCGACGGAGTCCCGCAGGCCGGGGATGTCGAAGCCGATGGCGGGGGTGGCGCGGGCCGCGGCCTCGGTGACCACCAGGCCCCAGCCCTCCACGGCGGACGGGTGCAGCAGCAGCCACGCCTCGCACAGCAGCCGGTGTTTCTCCGCCTCAGGGATCCGGCCGGTGAACACGACGTCCGGGCCGGCCATCGTCTCGAGCCGCTGCCGCTCGGGGCCGTCACCGATGATGACGAGCCGCCCGCCGGTGACCGGGCGGACCCGTTCCCACAGCCGCAGCAGCAGATCGATCCGCTTGTACTCCACCAGCCGTCCCATGGCCAGGAACATCGGTTCAGGGGACTTCGGCAGCAGCGGACCGGGCTCCTCGACACCGTTGTGGACGACCCTGATCCGGTCGCCGGGGACACCGATGCCGGTCAACGCGGAGGCGGTGGAGCCGGACACCGCGACCATCAGGTTGCCGCGGTGGGTGCCCGCCAGGGCCCAGTGCTCCAGCCTGCGCCCGAGGCGGGCGGCCGGGCCGGGGTAACGCATTCCCCACAGGTCGGTATGGACGTGGTTGACCAGGCACAGGGTGGGGCCGCGGTGCCAGAGAGGGGCGAGGTAGGGCATGCCGTTGCAGACCTCGACGAGCAGGTCGCAGTCGCCGACCTGGCGGGCGAACGCCCGCTTGGCGCGCAGGAAATGGCCCGCGTCGCCGCCGGCGGACACCACGCGGTAGTCGCGGTACGCGGCGGGGCCGCCGCACAGCAGTGTGACCTGGTGACCGTCGGAGGTGAGGCCCTCGGCGATCCGGTCGATCAGCAGCTCGGAGCCTCCCGCAGCGGGATTGCCGAGGTCACGACGGGCGAGAAAAACGATTCGGCGGGGGTGCGGGGGCGGGCCGGAGTCGGCGGCGGAGCCGGGTGAGCCGGGGGACTTTGCCGGGGAGTACGGCGGGGCCGGGAACACGGTGCCGGGGGCGATGGCGTTCGGGGCGGCGGTGCCGGTGGTGCTGGTGACGACGGTGCCGGTGGTGCTGGTGCCGGTAGTGCCGGTAGTGCCGGTGGTGCCGGCAGGGGCGGCAGTGGGGGTGGTGGCCAGGGCGGTCCGGGGGAGCGTGTGGTTCCCCGTACCGAAGGCCAAGGGGGGTACGTGCTGGGGCATTTGAGCTCCAACTCGTCTCAGGGTGCGGAATCTGTGTGGGGGGGGGAGCCGCCTGTGCGCCATATTTCCGGGGAGGGGCCCGGGCGGCGGATCGCGCGTGGGTGAGTCGTGCGTGGGTGGGTTGTGGGTGGGGGTGTGGGTGGGGGTGGGGTGCGTGGGTGTGTTGCACGAGGGGGGTGGAGGGTGCGTGGGTGTGTCGCACGGGGGGGAGGGTGCGTGGGTGGGCCGTGCGTGGAGGTCGGACAGTGCGTGGGATGGATAGTTTTCGCCCCGCTGTTCGATGCGGCTACTCACCGGGATGACAATTTCTGACTTTCAAGTAACTGACGCCTCATCACATTGTGGAGTGTTCCCCGGAGAAGAGCCCGCGAGGTCAGGCGGTACGAGTCCGCCCGCGCGCCACCAGCACCACGCCGGCGACCGCGAGGACCGCCCCCGCGACTCCGCTGGTCAACGGCGCGGTGCGCCCGACGAGTTCCAGCCGCCCGCTGTCCTCCGAGGCGAGGGCCACCTGCTCGCGCTGCGTCGCCCCGGTGAACTCCAGCCCGTCGCTCTGCAACAGGGTCACGGCGTCGCGCTTCCCGCCCGGCGCGCGCAGCGTCTTCCTCGGGGCGATCCTCGCGTTGATGATCCGGCCGGTGCGCCGGTCGGCGACCAGCTCTATCCCGGAGTTGGCGTACCACTCCTCGGCGAGCACCTGGCCCTGCTTCGGCCGGCCGACGAGCCTGCCCGGAACCTGCCGGGTGCCGGTCTTCGTGGGTTTCACGGTTCCGGTGAAGCGATGGCCCTCGTACCCCTGGATCTTCTTGACGCCCGCGAAGCGGAGCTGGACCGTGCCGCCCAGGGTGTTGTCCCACCAGCGGTAGCCGCGCTTCTCCACATCGAAGGGGAACTTGAGGTACGCCTCTCCCTCGAACGACGGCGTCTCCTCGCAGCAGTGCACCGGCCGGTTGGTGCGGCGGTCGGTGACCCACCGCTCGGTGGTCCACTGCAGCGATTTGCGCGGGTCGTTCAGCGGCAGCGTCTCCGGGGTGTCGACTGCGGTGGACACATCCCACACCGCCTTGCCGCTGCGCTCGCTGTCGGCGACATCGCCCAGCACCCGCCGGGTGATGGTGATCTTCTGGTTGTCCCGGGTGGCGAGCGAATCCGTGTCGAAGTAGCTTCCCCGGCCGGTGAAGACCGTGGTCACGTTCACGTCGACCGGCGTACGTTTCGCCCGCGGCTCGACGTACCACGCCAGCAGCGGAGCGAGGACCAGCAGAAAGACTCCGGCTCCCAGCAGCACCAGCGACAGCCATGACGGAGGCCGCCGCACGGGCGTCGACGAGGGGCGGTGGCCGGGCGACGGGCGGGAAGAACGGCGCATACGGCACTCCTGGGGGGAGGAGGGTGTGAGGGTCGTGCGCGTTCGTACGGTTACGGCCGACGACTTACGGCTGTGGGCGGGGAACCGTAGGCCGACTCTTGACGGAGTGTCAATGCTGCTCCCACACTGGCCCATGACCGGACCGGGCCGGTGCGCTGGGTGTCATCCTCACCGAGCAGAGAGGCTCGCCGACCCATGCACAGACTGCTCGCCGCCGCGTTGACCTGCGTGGCCGCCGCCGCACTCGCCGTCGGTGCCGCCCTCGGGATCGTCGCCGCCCTGGGCGCGACCCCGGAGCAGCCGAATGTCCCGCTCGTCTCCTTCACCCACGCTCCGGCGGATTCACCGCTCCCGGGGCAGTGATCCGTGGCTGCCCGCTCCGCCTCCGTGGCCGCCCGCTCCGCCTGGAAGGACGTACCGCGATTACGGGTCCGGCAGTTCGCCTCGCTCGCCATGGACGAGGTGCCCGAGCTGGCCCAGGACATCCTGCGCGAAATCCGCCGCGAGTACCCGGGGCTCCCGCTGGTGCTCGACGAGTCGGGCGAACCGATGGCGCTGGTCGGCATCCGCCGGGCGCTGGAGCACTTCGTCGGGCAGCTGACCGCCGGAGCCGGACGGCCGAGCGTCCACCCCGAGGTGTTCCAGGACTTCGGCCGCGGCGAGGTCCTCCAGGGACGCAGCCTGGACTCCCTCCAGGCGATCTACCGGCTCGGCGTCCGGCTGGCCTGGCGCCGTCTCGCCGAGATCGGCCAGCAGGTCGACATCCCGCCGCCCGCGATGTACGAACTCGTCGAGTCCGGCTTCGAATACCTCGACGGTCTCGTCGCCCAGTCCGTACGCGGCCACGCCGAGGCCGTCGCCCGGCAGGCGGGCGAGAAGCTCCGGCTCCAGCGCCGTCTGATGGAACTGCTGCTCACCGAGCACCGCACGGACCCCACCGAGGCCCTGGCCGAACGCGCCGCCCGGATCGGCTGGCAGCTGCCCTCGCAGGTCGCGGTGGCGGTGCTGCTGCGTCCGGCCCGGGAGGCGGTCGCCCCCGCCGTCGGCCAGGACGTACTCCTGGACATGGAGTGCGAGCAGCCGCGGATGGTTGTGCCGGAGCCGGACGCGGCCGGGCGGGCGGAGCTGCTGCGCCGCGCCATGGCGGGCTGGTCGGGCGCGATCGGCCCGCCGGTGCCGCCGGCCGAGGCCGCCAAGTCGCTGCGCTGGGCCGGGACCGCGGTACGGCTGATGCAGCGCGGTCTGCTGCCCTCGGGGCAGGTGCTGCACTGCACCGAGCACACCGAGGCGCTGGTCCTGCTGCCGCCCGAGGAGCTGATCGAGGACCTGACGCGCCGCCGTCTCGCACCGCTGGCCGACTGCGGCCCCGCACACGGCCGGCGGCTCGCGGAGACGCTGCTGGCCTGGCTGGAGACCCGGGGCGGCGCTCCGGAGGTCGCGGACCGGCTGGGCGTGCACCCGCAGACCGTCCGCTACCGGCTGCGGCAGATCCGGGAGCTGTGGGGCGACGACGTGGATGATCCGGACCGGCGCTTCGAACTGGAGCTGGTGCTGCGGGCCCAGCGGCTGCGCGGCGAACTGGAGGTGCCGGAGGGATACGGCTCGTAGAGCTTGTGCGCCTTCGGCTCGAGTACGGCGGAATCACGCAGGCGGTCTCACCCGGGTACCACGCGAAGGCCTGCCGCACGCGAGCCGGGCTGCCGCGAGCCGGACTGCCGCGGGCCGCGGGCGACGGGTGATCGATCCGTATCTGTCTGCGTATCTGTCACCTCGCCGCGCTGGCCAACACGGAATCCTCACAGGACACCGCTGTATTCGTTACCTCCGGCGCCATAGCCTGCGTCCTCAATGGACTACTGCTCTTTCTGTCGACGGCATCTCAACGGGGCTCTGTCGTGCCCCGGATGCGGCGCGCCCATCGAGGACCTCGCGCCGCTTCCCCAGGCTGCCGCGGCTGAGAGGGACACCGCGCGGGACGCCCCGGCCGCTCCCCCCGGAGGGGGGCGGGCCGACCGCCGCCGAGGCCACCGCGCCCGGCGCACCCGCCCCACCCGCGGTCGGCGGGGCCACCGTCGCCGCGGCCGCCGGTTCGTCGGTATCGCGGCGGTGCTCGGTGTCGCGCTGGTCGCGCTGACCGTGGCGGAGCTCGCCACGGAGGGACCCATCACCCCCTTTGCGGAGGAGGAGTCCTCGGCGTCCGCGTCGGAGGGGCCGGACAGCGGCCGGGAGGCGGGAAAGGCAGACGGTTCCGCCACGGCCGATCCGGCGTCCGAGAGCGCCGAGCCGGATGCGGAGCCATCGGCGAGCAAGAGCGAGAGCCCCAAGAACAAGAAGAAGGACCAGGACAAGGAGAGCGAGTCGGCCGACCCGGACGACTCCCCCTCGCGGCGCAGCACCGCGTCCGCTTCCGGTGCGGTCTCCGACCCGCCCCCGCCACCGAAAGAGTCCTCGGCGCCACCGCCCCCGCCTCCGGCCCCGTCGTCCACCGCACCGCCGCCTCCGCCCCCGCCGCGCCCGGAGCCGACGTGCACCCGGTTCCTGTGGTGGTGCAGCTGACGCGGTACATCAGCGGGCGCGGAGGGGACCGGTCCGAGCGCGCTTCAGCTCGAAGGAACGGTCGCGCGGACGGGCCGATGCCGACGTGTACATGCCCGTGCGTGGCCGCGGGCGCAGTCGTGGTTACGGGCCTGGGCATGCCTGCCTACGGCCTGCGAACGGCCCGCGTACGGACGCGACCCTTGAATCCGTCCGCCCACTGCCCGGTCCCGATGGCATTCACGGGCCACGGAACACCCGAAGCGCCTCAGCCGTCCGCACCGCCCTCGTCCAGCATGCGCCGCAGCAGGTCGCGCAGTGTCGTGCGCTCGTCGGTGGACAGCCCGGCGAGTGGCTCTCGCGCGAAGTCCAGCGAGTCGCGCAGCCGGGCGGCGGTCGTCCGGCCCTCGTTCGTCGAGGCCGCGAGCTTGACCCGGCGGTCTGCCGGGTCCGGGCGGCGCTCGACGAGGCCGCGGGCCTCCAGCCGGTCGACGATGCCGGTCACATTCGACGGCTCGCATTTGAGCTTCTGCGCGATCTTCCGCATGGGCATCGGTTCGAGGGAGAGGAGTCCCAGTACCCGCGCCTGTGCGCCGGTCAGGGAATGCTTGGCCGCCGCTTCGTCGTACTCATCGTAGTAGCGGGCCACGACGGTGCCGATGAGCTCGACGACCTCGAGGGTCAGGGGGTCAGTGCGTGGGGCCATGGCGCTCAGGTTACCGCGTTACTTGACAACATGAAACATCCAGCGCATGGTTGTTTCAGTTACTGAAACATTGCTGCAGTCAAGCTGTGGCTGAAGGAGGCGCTCGCACCATGTCCGAACTGCCGACGACCGGCCGTGAATGGCACCTGGTCGCCCGCCCGCACGGCTGGCCGACGCCGGAGGACTTCGCACTCCGCGAGGCCGCCGTCCCCGAGCCCGGCCCGGGCCAGATCCTGGTCCGCAACACCCATATGTCGGTGGACCCGTACATGCGCGGGCGGATGAACGACGTCAAGTCGTACGTCCCGCCCTTCCAGTTGGACCAGCCGATGGACGGTGGCGCGGTGGGCCGGGTGCTCGCCTCGAACGCCGAGGGCTTCACGGTCGGCGACCACGTCCTGCACGGCCTCGGCTGGCGCGAGTACGCGGTCCTCGACGGCAAGCGCGCCGTGCAGGTCGACCCGGAGCTGGCCCCGCTCAGCGCCTATCTCGGCGTGCTCGGCATGCCCGGCCTGACCGCGTACGCCGGTCTGCTGGAGGTCACCTCGTTCAAGGAGGGCGACGCCGTGTTCGTCTCCGGCGCGGCAGGTGCCGTCGGCAGCCTGGTCGGCCAGATCGCGAAGCTGAAGGGCGCCTCGCGGGTCATCGGCAGCGCGGGCTCCGACGAGAAGGTCAAGCTCCTGCTCGAGGAGTACGGCTTCGACGCCGCGTTCAACTACAAGACCGGCCCGGTGGCGGAGCAGCTGAAGGAAGCCGCCCCCGACGGCATCGACGTCTACTTCGACAACGTCGGCGGCGAGCACCTGGAGGCGGCGATCAACTCCCTCAATGTGCACGGCCGCGCCACCATCTGCGGCATGATCGCGCAGTACAACGCGACCGAGCCGAGCCCGGCACCCCGTAACCTCGCCATGGTCATCGGCAAGCGGCTCAGGCTGCAGGGACTTCTCGTCTCGGACCACGCGGCGCTCCAGCCGCAGTTCGTCCAGGAGGTCGCCGGCTGGATCCGCTCCGGTGAGCTGAAGTATGTCGAGACCGTCGTCGACGGCATCGACAACGCCGCGGAGGCGTTCCTCGGGCTGCTCCGCGGTGAGAACACCGGCAAGATGATCGTCGCCCTCGGCGACTGACCTTTCACCCCGCACTCCACGGGATGCGGCGACGAAGCGCGTCGAGCAGCCCGAGTGAGCTGCACGGCTTTTGTCGCCGGCGTCGCTTCCGCAGGACGCAGCGGTGCGGAGAAGGTACCCATCACTCCTGACGGGCCTCATGACGGACCGTCAGGTAAACCCAGCCTGTCGCGGTCGTGGGCACGAGTCGCGATGGCAGCACCCCGTGTGCACCAACAGGAGGATTCCTACATGTCCATCCAGGCCATAGACGTCAAGTACACCGCAGTCGCCACCGCCGAGAACGGCCGGGACGGCCGGGTCGCCTCGGACGACGGCAACCTCGATGTGATCGTCAACCCGCCGAAGGAGCTGGGGGGAAGCGGCAACGGCACCAACCCGGAGCAGCTCTTCGCCGCCGGTTACGGCGCCTGCTTCCAGGGTGCGCTCGGTGTCGTCGCCCGCCAGCAGAAGGCCGACATCTCCGGCTCCCGCGTGACCGCCAGTGTCGGGCTCGGCAAGAACGAGGAGGGCGGCTTCGGCATCGAGGTGGGACTCGCCGTCTCGATCCCGAACGTCGACGCGGCCACCGCGCAGCAACTGGTCGAGGCGGCGCACCAGGTGTGCCCGTACTCCAACGCCACGCGCGGCAACATCAAGGTGGACATCAGCATCGTCTGATCGTCTCCGCAGGCCGAGGGCCGTACCCCGCACGACAGGGGGTACGGCCCTCGCCGTCGCACGGACAGGCCCCGCGTAGTTGCACGGACAGGCCCCGCGTAGTTGCACGGACGGGTCACACGTACGTACGACGGCTGTCCGTACGGCCGGGTCGGCGACAATGGGCGTATGCGCATTCGAGTCGCAACCGTCGCCGAATTCCCCGCGCTCCAGGACATCGAGCGGGCGGCCGGGCAGTGCTTCCGGGACATCGGTATGCCGGAGATCGCCGCCGACGAGCCGTTCTCCGCCGAGGAGCTTCTGCCCTACCAGCGTGCGGGCCGCGCCTGGCTGGCCGCCGACGAGACCGGGCGGCCGGTGGCGTATCTGCTCGCCGAGCCGGTCGACGGCGGGCTGCATGTCGAGCAGGTGTCGGTGCACCCCGAGCGGGCGCGCCGCGGAATCGGCCGCTCGCTGCTGGATCACGCGGCCGCGCGTGCCTCCGCGGAGGGGATGGGGGCCCTCACCCTGACCACGTTCACCCGGGTCCCGTGGAACGCGCCGTACTACGCGCGCTGCGGTTTCCGGATCCTGGACGACGCCGAGCTGACCCCGGGGCTGAGGGAGATCGCGCGGCACGAGGCCGCGCACGGTCTGGACCGCTGGCCTCGGGTCTTCATGCGCCGAGACCTGTGACGGGCGAGCCTGTGACCGGCGAGTCCGTGACCGGCGAGTCCGTGACCGGCGAGTCCGTGACCGGCGAGTCTGGGGCCGGAGTCGGTGCCATCCGCACCCGGGCGGGGCGGTGTTCAAGGAGGTCGTCCGTGCCCATGCGGGGCCCTGGCGCCGGTACTCGGAATCGGCCGTCCGGTCAGTAGCCGGGGTTGTCCGACGGTGTCTTCTCGGGCGACGGGCCGCCGCCGCTCACGGTGATCGCCGTCTTCATGCCCAGGTCCGTGTGGTTCCCCACGGGGCAGGAGATCTGGTAAGTGCCGTTCTTCAGTGTCACCTTGAGCGTGGTGGTCTGTCCGGGATCGACGGTCTTGCTGCGCTGGTCCCCGCCCGGCCCCTGAACCTCCAGGGCGTGCTCGTGGTGTCCGTCGTTCCTGGCGACGAAGGTGTGGTCACCCGCCGTGAACGTCTTCTCGGGCAGCTGGAAGCGGAAGTCGGTCATCTTCACATTCACCTGGGTCACCTTGGTCTCTCCGCTCCGGGTGGGCGGCGACGACTTCGATCCGTCCCCACTGTCCCCGTACCCACCGCCCCCGCAGGCCGCGAGCACCGCCGCAAGGGCTCCGGCAGCGATCCCGAGCCCGGCGTTCCTCGTGACGGTGGCGGTCCTGACCATGGCGCGGCCCTCCGGATGAGACTTCGGTCCTGCAGTGCATACGGATCGGCCGCGCCGACGGATTGGCCGGGCGGACGAGCCTGTCCGGACACGCGCCTCCCCGAAGGCCCGCGCCTGCCCAGCAGGACGAGGCCGCCCGGCGGGGCGATCCCGCCCAGCACGACGATCCTGCCCGGCGGTACGACCTGACCGGACGGGAGGAGAATGGGAGGGAGGTGACGCTCATGGCACCGTATGCCCGCGACCGCATACCCGCTCGGAACACCGTGCGTCCGCCCCGCAAATCCCTTCGGCGGACCCGACCGTATGCACTGACATGAGGATGGGTCTTCCGCTCGGACGGGCGGCGGACGAGACGCTGCTGGACGGGCTCACGACCGGCGACCCCGAGATCGCCGTCGCATTCGTGCGCCGCTTCCAGGGCACGGTCTACGGCGTCGCCATCGCGGTTGTCGGTGACTCCCAGCTCGCCGAGGACATCGCTCAGCAGACCTTCGAGCGCGCCTGGCGGCACGCGCAGATGTACGACCCCCGGCGCGGCTCGGTGAAGACCTGGCTCACCTCGATCGCGCACCATCTGGCGATCGACACGGTCCGGGCCCGCAGGCCCACCCCCGTAGCTCCGGAAGACCTCGACGCCCTGCTCGACATCGCGACCGAGACACCCGAGCAGCTGGCTCTCACCGACGAGGCCGCCTCCCGGCTGCGGGCCGCGGTGGCCGAGCTGCCGCGTGAGCAGGCGCGTGCCGTGGTGATGGCCGGGATCTACGGGATGACCGCCCGGCAGGTCGCGGAGCTCGAGCAGATCCCCCTGGGCACGGCCAAGACACGGATCCGCGTGGCGATGGGGAAGTTGCGCACCGCCCTCGGGGCGGTGACCAAGGACGACCACCAGGACGACCGCCAGGCCGGCCACCGAGGCGGGGGCGCCGAAACGAGCCGGCCATGGGCAACCTGACCTGCGAGGAGCTGAGGGACCTCGGCGCGGAACTGGCGCTCGGCATCCTCCCCGCACAGGAGCGGGGCGCGGTGTTCGCCCATCTGGAGCGGTGCCCCGACTGCCGGGAGTACATCGGCCGGCTGACCGCTGTCGGAGACGGCCTGCTCGCGCTCCTGCCCGACACCGAGCCGCCCGTCGGCTTCGAGAGGCGCGTGGTGAACCGGCTGACCCCGCGAGGACGGGGGCGGCACCGTCGCACCCGCAGGCTCCGGACAGCGGCAGCCGCTGCCGGCATCGGGCTGGCCTTCGGCTTCGGCGGCTGGGCGGTCGGCACCGCCATCGAAGACGCTCCCACCTCCTCCTCCGCCGAGCGGCAAACCTCCTTGATGGCAGCCGACTTCACCACCGACGGACATCGCGTCGGGCAGGTCTACGCACACCCCGGCTCGCCCGGCTGGCTCTACATGTCCGTCAACCTCTACGGGGGAGGCGGAAAGATCACATGCGAGCTGGAGCGTACGGACGGCAGCACGGTCGCCGTCGGCTCGTTCACGCTCAAGGACGGATACGGCTACTGGGGCGTCCCCGCCCCCGTGGACCGCGACACCATCTCCGGGGCCCGGCTGGTCGGCGCCGACGGCTCCGTCGTCGCCACGGCCCGCTTCCCCGGGCACGGCGCCGACCAGGCTCAATTCCCGTAACCGTATACGCAGGTCAGGATCTTGAGGGGCTGGTTGGGCCGGTGCCATTGCCACTAAGCTGCCCACCATGCGTGATCTTGGATCGGGCTTCGGCTACTTCATGAAGGGCCAGCGCTGGGTGGCCCAGCACGGCCGCTGGTGGGGCTTCGGGCTGCTGCCCGGGCTCATCACCCTGGTCCTGTACGGCGCGGCGCTCGTCGGCCTCGGCTTCTGGGCGGACGACCTGACCGTCTGGGCCACGCCCTTCGCCGACGACTGGTCCTCCCCCTGGCCCGGCCTCATCCGCGGCTTCCTCACCGCACTGCTGTTCGCCGTCGGACTGCTCTTCGCGGTCGTCTCCTTCACCGCCGTGACCCTGCTGGTCGGCCAGCCCTTCTACGAGTCGCTCTCCGAGCAGGTCGACATCTCGCAGGACGGCACCGCTCCCGAGTCCGGACTCCCGCTCTGGCGCGAGCTGTTGATCTCCGCTCGCGAGAGCCTGGCGGTACTGGCGCGCGTGGCTCTCTACGGAGTGCTGCTCTTCGCACTCGGCTTCCTCCCCCTCGTCGGCCAGACCGTGATCCCGGTCCTCGGCTTCTGTGTCACCGGCTTCTTCCTGGCCGAGGAGCTGACGGCCGTCGCTCTCCAGCGCCGCGGCGTCCGGCTGCCGGAGCGACTCGCCATGCTCCGCGGCCGCCGGATGCTGGCCCTCGGCTTCGGTGTTCCCCTGGTGCTGCTCTTCCTGCTGCCCCTGGTGGCGGTCTTCCTGATGCCGGGCGCGGTGGCGGGGGCGACCCTGATGGCGCGGGACCTCCTGCCCCCGGAGGCGCCCGACGACAGCGCGGGCGGGGCGGACGACGCGGAAGCGGCGGGCGGTTCGTACGGCGCGGGCGGTTCACGCGGCGCGGGCCGTACGGACGGCGCGAGCGGCAGGCCGGCCTCGCTGACGAAGGCTGACCGCCCTGCCGCCCGGGACTGGTCCCACTAGATTCCCGGAACGCTCCGCCGCTGGGCGCTACCCGCTACCGGAGACCTCCACCTCTGACCGTCACCGGCGTTCCTGCACATCTGCCGTCGCCGTCACGGCCCCTGGTGTCCTGGACGTCTGTCGTCGCCGTCACAGCCACCGACGTCCGGGCTCCACCGCCACCGACGTCCGGGCTCCACCGCCACCGACGTCCGGGCCGTCACCGCCACCGACGTCCGGGCTCCACCGCCTCCGACGTCCCGGCGCCTCCGCCACCGGCGTCCGGCGCCACCGGCACCGGACGCCGTGTACCCGCCCAGCGCGGCGGACGGCGCTGCTCCGCAACGCGCCTCAGCGCAGCGTGCCGGCCGTGAGCTCGACGACCGCCCGCACCTGGGCAGTGATCGCCAGCCGGTTGCGGACGAAGTCCGGATCGGTGACCGTGCCCGTGGCCGGATCGGTGTTGCCCGCTCCGAACTGCAGGACGGGGGTGTGCAGATGGCCCCCGGGAACATCGAGACGCACCGCGTCGCGCAGCAGCGTCGCGCGGTACGCGATCTCGTTGGACAGATAGTTGCCGCCCCCGCCCGCGCGGGCCGTGGAACCGGAGGTCGGACCGTCGGGGCGGTTCACCGGCTCCGACGCACCCGCCGGGATCTCGGTGACGGCGGTGTTGTCGTACACCGGGAAGTCACCGGTGTCCGCCGCGACGATCTTCTCGTACGGAAGGCTGGTCGTGGTCCACTGCGGCTGCGGGTGGACGGTCGGGACACCGGCGGGGACCGGCACGGTCTCCGTACGCGACTCGTTCGCGTTGTCCGGATAGCCGCCGCGCCAGGCTCCGTTGAACCGCTCCACATCGAACCGGCCGGCCCGGCCCTGGCTGATCGTGGTGAACATGTCGGCACGGTGCGGGCCGCGCCGGAAGTGCGGGAGCAGCGCGTGTTCGACGGTCCCGTCGGCGAAGTCCGCCCAGCGGACGGGGAAGACGGCCGTCTCGATCCGGGCCTGGCCCGACTCCGTACGGACCGTGGTGCCGTCCAGGGCGAGCGCTGCCGCCCCCGACGGATTGCTGCGGCGGACATCCGCGTCCAGCTGGAACGGGTCGAAGCCCGTGACCACGACCCGCTTGATCCGCTGCCCCGCGGGCAGATCGATGGAGTCCTGGCCGCGCGAAGTGCGCTCCAGACGGGCGAGCAGAGCCGAGCGCAGGGACTCCGGCAGCGGGAAGTCGGGCCGCCACTCGCGCAGCGCCTTGCTCATGCCGAGCCGGGCCCAGTACAGCGGCCGGTCGTCGTCCCGGCTGAGATCGCCGCCCGCCGGCCCCCGCCCCTGTACGCGATCGACGGCCCGCTGCCACAGCCGGCCACCGGTCCGGTCGACCAGCCGTTCGGCCCGGTCGTACGTCCGCACCCCCTCAAGCTGACGGGCGAACTCCGCTGCCGGCACATCGAATCCGCTGCGCCGCAGGATCTCCTGCGGGACGGCACCCGCCAGCCGCCGTTCCTCCACGGTGAGCGGCGCCGCGGCGTCATCACCGGCTGATGGGGCTGCCGATGTCGCCGTGGTCAGGGGCGTGCAGACGAGCAGAGTGGCCGTGAGCACGCCCAGCCGGGCGCATATCCGTCTCATACGGGATCCTTCCGTGCAGTCGGACGCCGATCACATCGCGAGATCGCGACGGCAGTATTCCGCCCGCAGCGGGCGGCTGCCAGGAGGGCGTCCACGGTGATCGGAATGAGACGGGTTGTCAGACCGCCGCAGCATCAGTCGGGGGCGCCGCCGCTCGCCCTGGACGGAACCTCGGTCGGTACGGAGCCGGGCGCGGCAGGATCGAGACGGCCGACTTCCGCAGCAATGGGTTGGGGCGGTCGCGCTCGGGCGGACGGCCTATTGTCCGTACGGTGCCGGGACCGGCCGGGATCGAGACGGCCGTCTTCCCCGTCCGCTGGGCGGACTTCGCCGAGTGGAGCGGAGGCGACCGCCGGAACCCCGGTCCGGTGTGCGGGCCCCCGGCAGCCGCTCGCCGAACTCGCAGCGGTAACAGCGGCGATCGTGCTCCGGCGCACCAACGCGTGGTGGCGCGTGAACTCTCCGGTGCCGACCGGCTCCCGGCTACCGACCGGCTCCCAGACGGCTCCCAGACGGCTCCCGACCAGCTCCCGAGCGGCGACCCCTACCGCTCCGCAGCCCCGCGCGCCAGGATGCTCGACGTCGTCGTCACCGTCGTCGGCAACATCGTCGCCGCTGTCGGCAACGTCGCTGTCGTCGTAGTCGTCATGGCGTCATGGGGTCTTCGTCGCCTTCGTCGGCATCGCACGTGTCACCCGTAGCCCGGACCGAGCGCAACGCCGCATCGCATCGCACGCATCGCTTCGCCCGACCAACCGGAGGGAATGGCGTATGACCACGCTGGACAACGCACGCGCCGTGGAGGGAGCGGTCGAGCGCGCCCTCGACGCGCTCGGTCCGGACGCCAAGGCCCGGCTGCTCGCCGGGCAGGACACCTGGTCGCTGCCCGCCCTCCCCGAGATCGGACTGAGGTCGCTGGTCATGTCCGACGGCCCGATCGGGGTACGCGGCGTGCGCTGGACCGCCGCAGACCCGTCCATCGCGCTGCCCAGCCCCACGGCCCTCGCCGCCGCCTGGGATCCGGACCTCGCCCGCCGGGCCGGGCACCTCCTGGCCCAGGAGGCCCGCCGCAAGGGCGTCCACGTCCTCCTCGCACCGACCGTCAACCTGCACCGCTCCCCGCTCGGCGGCCGCCACTTCGAGTGCTACTCCGAGGACCCGTACCTCACCGGTCGGATCGGAACCGGCTACGTACGCGGCGTACAGGAAGGCGGAGTCGGCACCACCGTCAAGCACTTCGTCGCCAACGACGCCGAGACCGACCGCTTCACCGTCGACAACAAGGTCGCCCCGCGCCCGCTGCGCGAGCTCTATCTCGCCCCCTTCGAGGCCATCGTCACCGGCGCCCGCCCCTGGGGCGTCATGGCCGCCTACAACTCCGTCAACGGCACCACCATGACCGCCCACCGTCACCTCCAGAACGAGATCCTGCGCGGCGAGTGGGGCTTCGACGGCTTCATCGTCTCCGACTGGTTCGCCGCCCGCTCCACCACGGGCGGCATCCTCGGCGGCCTGGACGTGGCCATGCCCGGCCCGAAGACCGTCTACGGCGACGCCCTGGCCGCAGCCGTCCGCGCGGGCGAGATCGAGGAGGCGGCCGTCGACGGCGCCGTACGGAACGTGCTGCGCCTCGCCGCCCGCGTCGGCGTCCTCGACGGCGCCCCGGCCGCCGTCGCCCCGGCCGACCTCCCCGAGACCGTCGACGGAGATGCGCTCGCCCGCGAGATCGCCCGCCGCGCCTTCGTCCTCGTACGCAACGAGCCCGTCTCCGACGGGAAGCGCGCCCTCCCGATCGAACGGGCCCGGGTCCGCACGGTCGCCCTCATCGGCGCCGCCGCCCGCGACGCCCGCGTCCTCGGCGGCGGCTCTGCCCAGGTCTTCCCCGCCCATGTCGTCTCCCCGCTCGACGGACTGCGCGCCGCGCTCCCAGACAGCGTCGAGATCGATTACGCCGTCGGCGCCGACCCGAGCGATGAACTCGCCGTCGCCGAAAAGGGGTTCGTTCTCCGCGCCGTCTGCCGGGACGCGAAGGGCCGTGAGCTCGGCGGCGAGCCGCTGCCGAACGGCCAGGTGCAGTGGATGGGCGACCTGCCCGAAGGCGTCGACTACGAGGCGCTGCACACCGTCGAGTTGACCGGCACCTTCACCCCGAGGGAGACCGGCGCCCATTCCTTCGGCACCAAGGGACTCGGCGGATTCACATTCACCGTCGACGGCCGGCTCCTCTTCGACGGCGTCCAGGACTGCGCCCATGACGACCCCTTCGAAGCCTTCTTCGGCTCCCCGGTACCGCGCGGCGAGGTCGAGTTGACGGCGGGGGAGAGCGTCAAGGTCTGCCTCAGCTACACCGTCGCCAAGCTCGAGGGCGCCCCGGTCGAGGCGGTCGGCTGCGCCCTGGTCCACGGCGAGCCGGTCCGCGACCCCGACGAACTGATCGAGGAGGCGGCCGCCGCCGCTGCCGCCGCCGACACCGCTGTCGTGGTGGTCGCCACCACCGAGCGGGTGGAGAGCGAGGGATTCGACCGCAGCGACCTGAAGCTGCCGGGCCGCCAGGACGAGCTCGTACGCCGCGTCGCCGCCGCCAACCCGCGCACCGTCGTCGTGGTCAACTCGGGCGCCCCGGTGGAGCTTCCGTGGCGGGAGGACGTAGCCGCCGTGCTCATCAGCTGGTTCCCCGGCCAGGAGGCGGGCGCGGCACTCGCGGACGTACTGCTGGGCGCCGAGGAGCCGGGCGGCCGCCTGCCCACCACCTGGCCGGCGACTCTCGCGGACGCCCCGGTGACCCAGGTCGCTCCGACCGACGGCGAACTCCCTTATCAAGAGGGCTTGTTCATCGGCTACCGAGCCTGGGAGAAGGCCGGCGCCACGCCCGCGTACTGCTTCGGCCACGGCCTCGGCTACACCACCTGGGAGTACGAGCACATCGAGCTCACCGGGCCCACCGGGGCCGCTGGGGACAACACCGGGACCACCGGGGCCGCTGGGGACACCGGGGCCGGGTCCACCGGGATCACCGCCACGGTTCGCGTCCGCAACACCGGCCCGCGCCCCGGCCGTGAGGTCGTCCAGCTCTATCTGGCGCCTGCCGAGGACGCGGTCGAGCGCCCGGCCCGGTGGCTCACGGGCTTCGCCTCGGTCGAGGCCGCGCCGGGCGAAAGCGCCGAGGTCGGGATCGACCTGCCGCGCCGGGCGTTCGAGATCTGGGACGAAGCGGCCGACGTCTGGCGCTTCGTCCCCGGTGCGTACGCGGTCGAGGCGGGCCGCTCGTACGCCGACCGCCGGGTGACCGCCACCCTGGAGTGCAAGGGCTGACCCGCGAAAGGGAACCGCCCCGGGGCGCACCCGCCGACCGCCCGGGGCCCGCCGCGGCTGCACACACAGCGCGAAGGAGCAGCGGTACATCGAACAAGAGCAACCGAGCAGCAGCAATCAGCAACACCAGCCGAGCAGCCGTTACCACCCACTACCCCTACGCCACCGGCTGGTCGGCCGTGATCCGGCGGTACGCCATCTCCGCCAGCCGCTGCTGGCCGTTCCTGCTGGGGTGGAACCAGTCCCACTTGCTCAGCTGCTCGCCCGTGAAGAGGTAGCCGAAGACGGCCCCGTCGTCGTACCGGCACAGCGGGTCCTTGCCGCAGACGTCCCGCAGAGCGGTGTTGTACGCCACCACCCGGTCGTACACCTGCTGACGCCGGGTCATCGACGCCCGGTCCATCGCATCCGGCTTGCTCAGCATCGAGGCGCACATCCCGAGCCTCCAGACCTGCTTGCCGAACGGGTTGCGCCGCCCCTCGGACCACAGCCGCTTCAGGTCCGGGACGCTCGACACATACACCTGCGTCCTGGGCAGCGAGCGGCGCAGCCGCTTCAGCGCGGTCCGGAAGTCGGCGCGGAACGTCTCCGCCGGGGTCATCAGGGTCGTGCTGTCGCGGCACGCGTCGTTCGCCCCCAGCGTCACGGTCACCAACTCCGGCCTGCGCCGGACCGCGGTCGCCACCTGGCCGGGCAGATCGGCCATCCGTGCGCCGGTGCGGGCGTAGTTCCAGCTGCGGCCCGCCGGGCTCTTCAGCAGCCGCTGCGACAGACTCCGCACCCGCGGGTCCGTGCCCGTGGACCAGGACACCTCCGGGCAGTCGGCGAGGACGGCACAGGCGTCGAAGCCGCGGGAGATGGAGTCACCGAGGGCGGCGATCGATTCGGGGCTGGTGTCCCACTCCGGAGTGGGCCTGGCGCTGGGGCTCGGGCGCCTGGCTGCGGGCGGGCCGCCCTCGTCGGAATGCTCGTCACAGCCCGTCACCCCGGCGAGCCCGGTGAGGACGGCCGCCGCTGTGAGCACGGCCAGGGCGGGCCTGGCACCGCGCGTCGGGCCGGTGCGGTTCACGGATCCGCGCCGGTGGCCGTCCCGCATCCCAGCTCCTTCCAGCCGTGGGCCTTCTGTCCGGTTTCCTGTCTGGAGGACGTATTGGGCCGCTCGGGCGTTCCCCGATCGGTAGTCGGGTGACGTCCCCGCGGGTGAAAGCTTCGCCGATATCCGCCCGGGACCGACGGTACGTCACCCCTGGGCCCGTGCCGCACGGTAGCTTTTCCCGTGGCAGTCGGGCTGCTGCACCTTGGGAGCAGCGACCTGACGGCCCGTCGACCCAGAGGAGAGTGTGCGTTCCCGGCAAACACCGGTAAATTACACCACGTCACATTGCTGTCCCTTTTACGGAGAATTGCTCCCATGGTGTTTACTGCACGTAACCTCGGGAGCTGGTGCAGACGTAACTATTGGGGCAGAATGTCAGGTGCTGTCCCGGATGCGACCGGTACGGGCGCGAGGCCGCTGGGGAAGGCGAACCTCGTCCCACACTGGAGGTCCGGGTGACGACACGTGGAGTTCTCTATGTGCACTCCGCACCGCGTGCGCTGTGCCCGCACGTCGAATGGGCCGTCGCGGGCGTCCTCGGCGTGCGCGTCAGTCTCGACTGGATCAGGCAGCCCGCTTCGCCCGGGACGTGGCGTGCCGAGTTCTCCTGGCAGGGAGAGCCCGGCACCGCATCCCAACTGGCGTCCGCGCTGCGCGGCTGGCACCTGCTCCGCTTCGAGGTGACCGCGGAGCCCTGCCCCACCGCCGAGGGCGAGCGCTACAGCTCCACCCCCGAGCTGGGCATCTTCCACGCCGTCACCGGAATACACGGCGACATTCTCATTCCCGAGGACCGGCTGCGGGCCGCGCTCGTGCGGGCCGGGCGGGGTGAGACCGAGCTCGAGGCCGAGATCTCCAAGCTTCTCGGCAAGCCCTGGGACGATGAGCTGGAGCCGTTCCGGTACGCGGGCGAGGGCGCGCCGGTCCGTTGGCTGCACCAGGTCGTCTGAATCGGTCCGTCGCCAGCTTCCTGACGGATCGTTTCTTGACGGACCGACGCCGGCCGGATCGGCGCCGGGCCGAGCGTCTCTGTGGCTGACCGAGGCTCCGTCCTCGGGACACCGGATCCGGCGCTGTGCCCCGGGCCGTGACGGCCCCCGGACGGCTGAGCGCTGCCGGGCAGGTCATCGCTCCGACCGGACTCCAGGCCGTAGCGTGCCACTCATGCCTGACAACACCTCAGTAGCAGTGCTGGGCACCGGGATCATGGGGGCCGCGATGGCCCGCAACCTGTGCCGCGCAGGGCTGGACGTCCGCGTCTGGAACCGTACCCGTGACAAGGCCGAGCCACTCGCCGCCGAAGGCGCCCGTATCGCGGACGACCCGGCCGCGGCGGTCGAGGGTGCCGATGCCGTCCTGACCATCCTGTACGACGGCCCGGCCGCGCTCGGCACGATGCGGGCGGCCGCCCCCGCGCTGGTCCCCGGCACCGTATGGGTCCAGTCCACCACCGCCGGTCTCGACGCCCTCGAACCGCTCGCCGCCTTCGCCGCCGAACACGACCTGCTGTTCGTCGACGCGCCCGTGCTCGGCACCCGGCAGCCGGCCGAGGACGGGCAGCTGACCGTCCTCGCCGCGGGCCCAAGGGAGGCCCGCACCACCCTGGCGCCGGTCTTCGACGCGATCGGCAGCCGTACGGTCTGGATCGCCGAGGACGGCGCGAGCGGCGCCGCGACCCGGCTCAAGCTCGTCTGCAACAGCTGGGTGCTGGCCCTCAACAACGGCATCGCGGAGGCCCTGGCGCTGGCCGAGGGCCTGGGCGCCGAGCCGCAGGGCTTTCTCGACGCCGTCGCGGGCGGTGCGCTGGACTGCGGCTATCTCCGGGCCAAGTCCGCGGTCATCCTCACCGGCGACTACACACCGAGCTTCACCGTCACGACGGCTCACAAGGACTCCCGGCTGATCGTGGAGGCCGCTGAGCGGGCCGGTGTGATGCTGGATGTGGCGGCGGCGGGCGCGGAACGCCTCCGCCGGGCCGAGCAACAGGGCCACGGTGCGCGGGACATGGCCGCGAGCTACTTCGCGAGCTTCGGCGAGTGACGGCTGAGTGAGGTCTGGGGGAGACGCGAGGAGGCCCGCCCGGTCCTGGTGGGCCGTGCCGGGCGCGCCCCAAAATAACGAGAAGGGGGCACACGGGGCCGCGCGAGAGGCCCCCCC